>JAYUSX010000018.1:0-6256 GCA_043755475.1 Actinomycetota bacterium | reverse complement strand
CGAGTTCATGGATCTGTCGCTGCTCGGGGCGGTCGTCACGAAGTCCCTGGCCGCGTTCGAGTGGGCAGGCAACCCCGCTCCCCGGCTCAGCCCCGCCGGCGTGGGGATGATCAACGCGGTCGGGCTGCAGGGTCCAGGCGTCGAGCACTGGCTGGCACACGAACTCCCGGTGCTGGTGCGAACCGGCGCTCGGATCGTGGCCAGCATCTGGGGTCGCAGCGTCGACGAGTACCGTCGCGCTGCCGAGCAGATGGCGGCAGCGCCCGAGGCGGTGGTTGCGGTCGAGGTGAACCTGTCGTGCCCGAACCTCGAGGGTCGGCGCGGCATCTTCGCCCATGACGCCGACGTGTCGGCCGAGGTGATGCGGGCGACCGAGGCGTGCGCACGCCCGCGCTGGGCGAAACTCAGCCCCAACACCGATCGAGTGGTCGAGGTCGCCGCTGCCGTGCACGAGGCCGGAGCCGAGGCGGTGACCTTGGTGAACACCTTGCTCGGCATGGCGATCGATCCGACGACGTTGCAACCGGCGTTGGCCGCCGGCGGGGGAGGGTTGTCCGGTCGGGGCATCCACCCCGTCGCAGTGCGCGTCGTCCACGACGTCCGTGTTGCGCTGCCCGATCTTCCGATCGTCGGCGTCGGCGGCGTGAGCAGCGGTTGGGACGCGATCGAACTGATGTTGGTCGGAGCGAATGCGGTCCAGGTGGGCACCGCGACCTTCGCCGATCCTCGAGCAGCCGCCAAGATCTCCGTCGAGATGACGGAATGGGCCTCCGCGACCGGCACGAGGCAGCTGGCCTCGATCACCGGTCGTGCATTTCATCATCCGAATGGGTGAACGATCAATGTGCTGCGTCCGGGGCCGTCAGCGTCACGCCAGGGCGGAATTCGTGTCACATCGGGGTGTCCGCGACTTGAGCCGCACCCCTGACTATGGTTGGTGACATGGCAACTCCCCCGATCCTCACTCCAGAACAGCGTGCGTCAGCGCTCGCGAAGGCAGCCGAAGCTCGTACCGCACGGGCCGAGGTCAAGAACAAGCTCAAGATCGGCTCGCTCTCCCTCGCCGAGGCCCTCGCCTCGACCGAGGCGACGATCGGCAAGTTGAAGGTCGTGTCCCTGCTCGAGTCCCTGCCGGGCGTCGGCAAGGTCAAGGCTCGCAAGATCATGGACGACATCGGCATCGCCGACAACCGCCGTGTTCAGGGCCTCGGCGCGCAGCAGAAGGCCAGCCTGCTCGACCAGCTGGGCAAGTGATCTCGGGGGCCCCCAGTCGTCATGGAGGCCTCGTCTGATCCTGAGTGCACGGTGCGCGCCGACGATCCCCTCGGTGGCCGCCCTGCGCGTGACGAAGCCCACGGGCCCCGTCCACTCATCTTCATCGTGTCAGGGCCCGGCGGTGTCGGGAAGGGCACGATCGTCAAGTCGTTGGTCGAGCGTGATCCGGCGGTGTGGCTCAGCCGCAGCTGGACCACGCGAGACCAGCGGCCAGGTGAACCCGATGATTCGTACGTGTTCTCCACTCGCGAGACGTTCGAAGACCGCATCCGGCGGGGCGGGTTCCTGGAATGGACCGACTTCCTCGGCAACTACTACGGCACGCCGACACCGGAACCACTTCCGGGCCGCGACACGGTCCTCGAGATCGAAGTGGACGGCGCCCGCCAGGTGAAGGCGCTCGAGCCCGAAGCGGTGCTCATCTTCGTCCTGCCGCCGTCGCGCGATGAGCAGGCTCGCCGGCTGCGTGGCCGTGGAGACCCCGACCACAAGGTCGACCAACGTGTCCGCAAGGCGGAGGAAGAAGAGCCGGTCGGCCGCGCCCTCGCCGACCACATCGTCGTCAACGACGATCTCGATCGAACGGTCGACGAGATGCTGGCGATCATCGAGAGCCACCGTTCGCGACGTCGCGTCCGGTAGGATGCAGCGCCCGCTTGGGCCGGACGACGCAGGAGTATCACGAGCATGCAACGCACGCACGACACCATGATGAACCCGCCGATCGAGGAGCTCCTCGACCGAGTCGACTCGAAGTTCAGCCTGGTCACCCTCGCTGCGCGCCGCGCTCGCCAGATCAACTCGTACTTCTCCCAGCTCGGCGACGGGCTCGGGCAGATGGTGCCGCCGCAGGTGAGCTCCGTCTCGCGCAAGCCGCTCAGCATCGGCTTCGAAGAGATCGCAGCCGACAAGATCAAGCGCGTCGAGCTCCCCGACGAGGTCGACGCTGCGGCCGAGGCCGACGCGACCGCCGATGCCACGGAGTCCGGCGCCACCAGCGCCGACTGACCGTTTCGACGACGCGGCAGAGGCACCCTTCGTGCTGTCCGGACGGCGGATCGTCCTCGGCGTCACCGGCGGCATCGCGGCCTACAAGGCCGTCGAGATCTGTCGTCGGCTCGTCGATGCAGGAGCTCATGTCATCCCCGTGATGACCAAGGGGGCCGAGCACTTCATCGGTCGGACCACCCTGTCGGCGCTGGCCAGCGAGCAGGTTCAGACCAGCCTCTGGGACGAAGCGAGTCCGATCCCGCACACCAAGCTCGGCCAGGGTGCCGACCTCGTCCTGGTCGTGCCTGCGACGGCCCGGCTGCTCGGGGCGTATGCGGCCGGCCTGTCGACCGACTTGCTCACCAACACGCTGCTCGCCACGCGGGCTCCGGTGATCGTGTGCCCAGCGATGCACACCGAGATGTGGGAGCACCCGGCGGTGCAGGAGAACCTGGCCACGCTGCGCCGTCGAGGCGTGCACGTCGTGGAACCAGACGAAGGTCGTCTGGCGGGCGGCGATGCGGGCAAGGGTCGCCTCGCATCCCTCGAGCGGATCGTCGCCGAGGTCGAACGGGTGCTCGGTCCGCGCGACATGCTGGGCCTTCACGTCGTGATCAGCGCAGGGGGTACCCGCGAGCCGATCGATGCCGTGCGCGTCGTCGCCAACCGCAGCAGCGGCAAGCAGGGGTACGCACTCGCCGCCGAGGCGCTCAGCCGCGGCGCCAGGGTGAGTCTGGTGTCCACGGTCGAGTTGCCGCTGCCAAGTGGCGCAGAGCTGATCCCGGTGGAGACCGCAGCGGAGATGGAGCGTGCCTTGGGCGGCCTGGCCCCGGTCGCGGATGTGATCGTGATGGCCGCTGCCGTGGCCGACTTCCGGCCGGTCGAGGCCGCCGCGGGCAAGATCAAGAAGGACGCCGGCGTTCCGCAGATCGTCCTCGAGCCGACGCCCGACATCCTCGCCGCCCTCGGCGCTGCCAAGCGCGATGGCCAGACCCTCGTCGGTTTCGCGGCCGAGACGAGCGATCTGATCGCGAACGCCGAGGGCAAGCTGCGGCGCAAGAACCTCGACCTGATCGTCGCCAACGACGTGAGCGCACCCGGCGTCGGGTTCCAGCACGACACCAACGCGGTCACGATGCTGCGCGCGGGTGGCGATGCGATCAGCATCTCGCTGTCCGACAAACGCGCGATCGCGCGGGCGGTGCTCGATAGCGTGTGCGAGATCCGTGCAGGTCAGGTTGCATCCGCGTCCGACACCGCCCCGTGACGGTGCACGACCACCGCTCGAGCCCCTCGATCACCGTTCTATAGCGATCCCATCACGATCCCATCGCGTTCCGCTTCCTCTACATCAGCCACATCACCCAGGAGACTGACCGTCGTGAGCACGTACACCTTCACATCCGAAAGCGTCACCGAAGGCCATCCCGACAAGATGGCCGACCAGGTGAGCGATTCCGTTCTCGATGCCATCCTGGCTCAGGACCCGAATGCGCGTGTTGCGTGTGAGACCCTGCTCACCACCGGTTTGTGCGTGGTCGCCGGCGAGATCACCACCTCGGCCTACGTCGACATCCCGAAGCTGGCTCGCGAGACGATCAACGGCATCGGATACGACAACGCGCTCTACGGATTCGACGGCAACACCTGCGGCGTGATCGTGTCGATCGACGAGCAGAGCGCCGACATCGCCCAGGGCGTCGACAAGAGCGAAGAGCTTCGCGGCGGCAAGGCCGGCGAGGACTACCTGAACAGCCAGGGTGCCGGCGACCAGGGCATGATGTTCGGCTACGCGTGTGACGAGACCCCCGACCTCATGCCTGCGCCGGTGTGGCTGGCTCATCGTCTGGCCGAGCGTCTGACCGAGGTCCGCAAGGCCGGCGCCGTGCCGTATCTCCGGCCGGACGGCAAGACCCAGGTCACCTTCGACTATGTCGACGGCAAGCCGGTCAAGCTCTCGCACGTGCTCATCAGCACCCAGCACGCCGACGGCATCGATCGCGACAGCGTGATCCGTCCCGATCTCATCGAACAGGTCATCCGCCCGATCGTGCCCGAGCAGTACGCCGACGACGACTACGACGTGTACATCAACCCGACCGGCAAGTTCGTGATCGGTGGCCCACACGGCGACACCGGCCTCACCGGTCGCAAGATCATCGTCGACACCTACGGCGGCATGGGCCGTCACGGTGGTGGGGCGTTCTCGGGAAAGGATCCGAGCAAGGTCGACCGTTCGGCCGCGTACGCCGCCCGGTGGGTGGCCAAGCACGTCGTCGCCGCCGGTGCTGCTTCGCGATGCGAGGTGCAGGTGGCATATGCGATCGGCATGGCACACCCCGTCAGCATTCTCGTCGAGACCTTCGGCACCGAGCAGGTCGACCCGGCGACGATCGTCGAGGGCGTGCGCGAGGTGTTCGATCTTCGTCCGGCTGCGATCGTGCGCGATCTCGAGCTCAAGCGTCCGATCTACAAGAAGACCGCTGCGTACGGCCACTTCGGCCGCAATCTGCCGGAGTTCACCTGGGAGCACACGAGCCGTCTCGAGGCGTTCAAGAGCGCCATCGGTCTCTGAGCCGACTCCCGGCGCCACCTCGACCCGCGAGTCGGCATGCGTTGCCGCAGCGAGGTCGGGTGCGAGCGCTCCAACGCGCGGCTGAACCTCCTGCGGTGAGCGGCGCGCCGTGATCATCGCCAGGGTCCTGCCGGATGTCGCCGGCCTCGACAAGAGCTTCGACTACGTCGTTCCCGACGAACTCGCGGGCCGCGTCGACGTCGGGTCGATGGTGCGCGTTCCGCTGCACGGCCGGCGCGTCGGTGGCTGGGTGACCCACATCGGCGCCTCGGATCAGCTGCTCGAATCCGGTGTGGCGGTCGAGCGACTCGTTCCGATCGCCAAGTGGTCGGGCTGCGGACCATCGCCGGAGGTGATCGGCCTGGCCGAGTGGGCGGCCCACCGTTGGGGAGCCGGACGTCTCCGACCGCTGTTCGTGTCGGCGAGCCCACCGCGCATGGTGCATGCCCTGGCAACCTCCACTCCCGCCGATCGACGCGTCGTGCTCGGTGCGAGCGACGGGGCCCGACAGCTGCTCGCCGACGGCGGCGGCGTGATCAGGGTGTCGCCGAGCGACGACCCGTTGCCGATCGTTCTCGCCGCTGCCGAACGGGGCCGGATCCTCGTGATCCACCCGTCGCACGATCAGGTGGGTCTGTTGGCCGCCCGCGTGCGCGGTTCTCGACTCAGCGTGGCGACGATGCCCGATGCGTGGGCCTCGGCCGCATCGGGCGCGGCACACGTGGTGGTCGGCGCGCGCAGTGCGATCTGGGCCAGCGTGCCGGACCTGGCTGCGATCGTGGTGCTCGACGAGCACGACGAGGGGCTGCAGGAGGAACGTACGCCGACGTGGCATGCCCGCGACCTGGCCATCGAGCGCGGTCACCGGCTCGGCGTTCCTGTGGTGCTGGTGTCGCCGTGCCCGACGGTGACGGCGCTCGCCTGGTCGGGGAGTCGCTGGATGCGGCCGACGGTGGCCGACGAACGCGACGGCTGGCCGATCGTCGAGCTGATCGACCGGCGCGGCGAGGAACCGTGGAAGCGGTCGCTGCTCACCAGTCGCCTCATCCAAGCGCTTCGCGATCCGGAGCTGCGAGTGGTGTGCGTGCACAACACGCCTGGTCGAGCGAGGCTGCTCGCCTGTCGTTCGTGTCAGTCGTTGCTCCATTGCGAGCGATGTGAAGCAGCAGTCCAGCAGCGCGACGACCAGACGCTGCACTGTCGACGGTGCGGCACCGAGCGGCCGCCGGTCTGCCAGCACTGCGGTTCGACCGCCCTGGCCAACGTGAGGCCAGGTGTCGGACGGCTCCGCGAGGAGTTGGAAGCCGCCGCAGCTCGGCCCGCGATCGCCGTGACCGGATCGACCGACGAGTCGGTGCCCGACGCAGGTGTGTACGTGGGCACGGAAGCCGTGCTGCACCGCGTTCGCGATGCCGA
>JAYUSX010000017.1:0-6267 GCA_043755475.1 Actinomycetota bacterium | reverse complement strand
CCTGGTCCCATGGGCACTGCTCGCGCAGCACCCGGGCGAGCTGGTGGAAGCGAACGAGCTCGGCTCCCACGGGAGCGCCGAGCCCTGCGACGTAGATGCTGGTGAGGTGATCGGCTTGCACCGCTCGATCGAGATCGGCCCACGTGGTGTGGGTGATGGTTTCGAATTCGGTGCCGAGGCGTTGGAGGATGACCACCGGTTCGTCGCCGGTGGCGTTCTCGGCGGCGAGTTTGATGTCGCTCAGCACCCAGTTTGCGTGGGTGTGCGCCACCAGCATCGGTCCGCTGTAGCCGGCGCTCGCCGTGGCGAACTCGTGGCCGTCGATGAGACGCAGCCCGGCCTCGACCGGGTCGATGCCCAGACGTTCGTACGCGAGGTCGAGGAACGAGATCGCGGGGAGGACGCTGCACTCGATTCGCTCGTCCGCTCGGAGGGCACGCACGGTGCGTTCGAGCACGAGTGGTGAACCCGGCACTGCGTACACCACCTCGCCGTGTTGCACTGCTGCAGCCACCAGACGGTCGACGATCGTGGCGTACACGTCGGCGAAGGTGTCGGCCGCGTCGTAGATGTCGTCGAAGCTGATGGCATCCTCGCCGACGAGGTGTGCCGAGGGATGGCGGCGTGTGCGAACGAAGCGCGCCGGGGTAGCGGCGAGCGCATCGAGTGTGTGCTGCGTGACCCATCGGTCGTCGCCGGGCCCCAGCCCGACCACGATCACTCGGGGCGTCGACATCGTGAGGACGTCAGCCGAACGCGACGACAGCGAGTTGGTCGTCGTCCCACGCGCCGTAGAACGAATCGACCGTGATGTCCGTGTGCTGGATCGCCGCGATGGCAGCTTCCCGGTCCAGTTCACCGCTCGTCAGCGCGTTGCCGGTGATGGTGTACCAGACGACCAGTTCCTGCATGACGGCGGGAGCGTCTGCCCACGACGTACTGAAGCGCTGGTCGGACGCGAGGCCGGCCGCCACCTCGTCGATCTGATCGTCGGCGATGAGGCCCGCGCTGCGAAGCGCCGCCAGTGTGATCCACACCGACACGATGCCGCGAGCCGTGTCACCTCCGACGAGCCCGTCGACCACCGGTTCGGTGCCGTTGAACACCACCGGGGTGAGCTCGCTGTTCAAGATCGACTCGAGGTCGTCCCGACTGAGTTCGTGGCCGTCGACGGTGGCGACGTTCTGGTTCTCGAACGTGGCGCACGACGAGAGCCCGAGGGTCACGACGAGGGCGCCTGCGAGGCAGAGGGATCGGCGAACGGAGCGACGGGTCACGATCGAGACGTTAGCGGTCGACTCACGTCGCGGCTCAGTCCTCGGCTGCGTCGTCGCTGTCGCTGTCGCCGTCGGCCGGGCGAGGCATGTCGGCGGTGATGATCTGCAGTTCGGTCGTCGCAGGGGGCAGGGTGATCTGTTCGTTGCGGGCCGGCTCCAGCACGTCGCGCACGTACGAGGCGATCGTCTCGGCCATGCCGACGTCGTAGCCGGCGGCCTCGGAGATGAACCAGCGGTGCTCGAGCACCTGGTGGTACAGCTCGGCCGGCTCGAGTTTGCCGACCAGGTCGCCTGGGATCGCGGCGATGGTCGGATCGAAGCGGTCGTCCATCCAACGCGCCGCCGCCACCGACTCGCGAACCCGCTTGCCCAATCGCTGCTCGAGCGTGGTGCCGTAGCGGCGGATGTCGTGGAGCAGGCGTCGGGCCTGGTTCTCGCCGGCGACGATGCCGGTGAGCGACTTCAAACGTTGGGTGTGAAAGCCATGCTCCACCACTCGCGGCACGAGTCGGAGGCGCGTGCCCTCCCCGACGGACACCAGTTCGAGCTCGGAGGCGTCGAAGCCGAGGTCGTGCAAGCGGCGCAGGCGTTGGTCGACGCGGAAGGTCTCCTCGGCGTGGAACTCCTCGGTCACGGTCAGCTCGGCCCACAGCTGCACGTAGCACTCTTCGATCGCAAGCGCGGTTTCGACCGGATCGATGCCGGCCGCGAGGAGACCGCCTGCCTGCAGGTCGATCAGGTCGCCGGCGACGTTCTGCGTGGCGATCTGGAGGTCGAGCGCTCGCTGGCCGTCGCTCAGCGTCTCGTGCCGTTCACCGGTCTCGACGTCGATGACGTACGCCTGCAGGGCGTCGGCGTCGCGTCGGAACAGCGTGTTCGACAGCGAGCAGTCACCCCAGAAGAAACCTGCGAGATGGAGCCGAACCAGCAGGCCGGCGAGCGAGTCGAGCAGCCGTTCGCCGAGGTAGGGGATATGCAAACCCCGGCCGCTCAGCAGGATGCGGTACGGCAGCGAGTAGTCGAGATGGCGGGTGATGAGCAACCCCTCGCCGGGGCCGCCATCGTCGTCCTTGCGGCCGGTGACCACGCCGACGACCTCGACGGTGGGCAGGCCCAGATCCGCCAGTTGGCGCAGCAACCGGTACTCGCGCTCGGCCAGGAGGTCGGGAAGCTCTTTCACCACGTAGGCCGTGTCGGTGGTCTCGACCATCCGCACCACGTGACGGTGGAGACCCATCACTGCGTGCATGCCGTCGATGGCCCAGTCGTCGAGGCGGGTGGTGAGCGGCCATGTCACGACGGCCGCGTGCTCGGTGGGCTTGGCGAGTTGGAGTCGCATCAGCGGGTCCGGCTGCTGATGACCTTGCCGCCGGCCGGAGCTGGGATCGATTCGGCGACGGAGTTGGGCCCGCCGGTGCGGGGGCCGTCGGGTGGGATGAGCTCGCGCAGCAGGCCGACGAGGAACCGTGCGGGAGTGGCGCCACGGGCGATCGGCACCACCAGTTGGTCGAGGTCGTCCTTCAGGATCGCGGTTCGTGCCAGGCGCTTCAGTCGCATGTCCTCGCTGACTTTCAACCGCAGCGGTGCCAGACGGGCAGCGTTCGACTGGATGCTCACGTCCTTCAGGCCGAGGCGGTAGCACTCGGCGCGCAGGTAGCCCACATCGAGCAGCGCATCGGCCGGAGCCGGCACGGGGCCGTAGCGGTCTTCCCACTCGAGCCGGATGTCGTCGACCTCCGACGCGGCGGTGACCCCGGCAAGGCGGCGGTATGCCTCGAGCCGCAACTCCTCCTTGGCGACGTAGTCGGTGGGGAGGTAGGCGTCGGTCGGCACGTCGAGCTTCACCTCGCTCACCGGCTTGGCCGGTGCTTCGCCCTTCATCTCGCCGACTGCCTCGGTCACCATCTGGCAGTACAGGTCGTAGCCCACGGCGGCGATGTGGCCGCTCTGGGATTCGCCGAGCAGGTTGCCGGCCCCACGGATCTCGAGGTCGCGCATGGCGATCTTGAAACCGCTGCCGAGGTCGGTCGCCTCACCGATCGTGCGCAGGCGTTCGTACGCCTCCTCGGTGAGACGGGCGTCGCGAGGGTGGAACAGATAGGCGTAGGCGCGAGAACCGCTTCGGCCCACACGGCCGCGCAGCTGGTGCATCTGGCCGAGGCCGAGCAGATCGGCGCGCTCGACGACGAGGGTGTTCACGGTGGGCATGTCGATGCCGCTCTCGATGATGGTGGTGCACACGAGCACGTCGAAGCGGCCTTCCCAGAAGTCGACGACGACCTGTTCGAGCGACCCCTCGTCCATCTGACCGTGGGCGATCGCGATGCGCGCCTCGGGAACGAGCTCACGCAGTCGAGATGCGCACTCGTCGATCGAGTTGACCCGGTTGTGCACCCAGAAGACCTGTCCCTCGCGCAGCAGTTCGCGGCGGATGGCCTCGACGGCCACGCGCTCGTCGTACTCGCCGACGAACGTAAGGATCGGCTGGCGGTCGGCCGGCGGCGTCTGCAGCAGGCTGAGGTCGCGGATACCCACCAAGCTCATCTCGAGCGTGCGCGGGATGGGTGTGGCCGAGAGGGTCAGCACGTCGACGTTGTGCTTCATCTTCTTCATCGATTCCTTGGCCTGCACGCCGAATCGCTGCTCCTCGTCGACGACGAGCAGACCGAGGTCCTTGAACTCGATGCTCTCGGCCAGCAGGCGGTGGGTGCCGATGACGCAGTCGACCTCGCCCGACTTCAGACCGGCGATCACCTTCTTCGCCTCTTTCTGGGTGAGGAAGCGGCTGAGCACCTCGACCCGGATGGGGAAGCCGGAGAATCGATCGGCGAAGGTGTTGCCGTGCTGCGTGGCGAGCAGGGTGGTGGGGGCCAGCACAGCCACTTGTTTGCCGTCCTGGATCGCCTTGAACGCAGCGCGCACGGCCACCTCGGTCTTGCCGAAGCCGACGTCGCCGCACAGCAGGCGGTCCATCGGGAACGGCCGCTCCATGTCCTGCTTGATGTCGTCGAGCGCCTTCAACTGGTCGGGCGTCTCGGCGTAGGGGAAGGCGTCCTCCATGTCGTTCTGCCACGGGGTGTCCTGCCCGAAGGCATAGCCGTGGGCGGTGACGCGCTTCTGGTAGAGCAGCACGAGTTCTTGGGCGATCTCGCGCACGGCGCTGCGTACACGTGTCTTGGCCTTGGCGAAGTCGGTGCCGCCGAGGCGGTGCAGCGACGGCGCTTCGCCACCCACGTACTGGCGCAGTGAGTCGATCTGGTCGCTCGGGACGTAGAGCTTGTCGCCGCCTTTGTACGACAGCAGCAGGTAGTCACGTTCCACCCCGCCGATGGTGCGCTTGACCATCCCGTCGTACTGGCCGACGCCATGATGCTGGTGCACCACGTAGTTGCCGGGTTTCAGGTCTTCGAAGAAGCCGGCGCTCTGTCGCTTCCGAGGTCGCGATTGGCGGTGTGCTCGACGCCGCCCGGTGAGGTCGCCCTCGGCCACCACGGCGAGCTTGGCGGCGGGGAGCAGGAAGCCGCGGTGCAGCGGGGAGGTGATGACGTAGCCGCCAGGCTTGGTGAGATCGGTGTCGGCCGTGGCGATCTTGAACTCGAGGCCGCGCTCGCGCAGCAGTGCACCCAGCCGCTGTGCAGAACCGTCGCCGTCCGCTGCGACCACGACGCGATACCGGTCGACGAGCAGCTCGCGCAATCGGGTCGCGAGCCCTTCGCCGTCACCGACGACGGGGCCCCATCCACTGGCCGACACCGCAGGCGCATCGGGGTTCGCCGGCGTGGAGCTGATCGTCCAGGTCTGGTGGCCGGCGCCGAGCACGCGATCGGTCTCGGCGTGCAGGCGAGGGAACTGGCGCTCCGCATCGCGGGCCCAGGTGCTGGCCAGCGAGCGGGCGAGATCGTCCTCTTCGGCCAGCAGGTCGTTGGCGCGGTCGCGCATCCTCCTCGGCTCGAGCAGCACCACCTTGGCCGCCGCCGGCAGGACATCGGTGATCAGTTCGTCGCGGCGCACCAACCACGGAACCCAGCTCTCCATGCCGTCGAACAGGCTGCCGTCGGCCAACCGCTCCCAGTGCTCGCGGCCCCATGGTTCCTCGGCGACCAACTCGGCAGCGCGCGTGCGCACGGCATCGCTGGGCATCAGCTCGCGCGCCGGGAAGATGAGCACCTCGTCGAGATCGTCCGTGCTGCGTTGATCGTTCACGGTGAACTCGGTCAGCCGGTCGACCTCGTCGCCCCACAGATCGATGCGGATCGGGGCCTCGGCAGTCGATGGGAACACATCGATGATCGCGCCTCGACGAGCCACTTCGCCACGGTGCTCGACGAGTTCTTCGCGGCGGTAGCCCATGTGGACCAGTCGGGTGAGCAGCTCGTCGGCGTCGAGCACGTCGGTCGGGCGAACGCGAATCGGTTCGATCGTGGTGGCGTCGGGGCCGAGCTTCTGCAGCAGCGCACGAACACCGGTGACCACGATCGCCGGCATCCGGTCGGGGGTTCGCAGCCGCCAGAGCACCTCGAGCCGGCGGCCCATCGTCTCGACGCTGGGGCTGATGCGCTCGAACGGCAGCGTCTCCCATGCCGGGAACAGCACGACCTCGCCGGGGGGCATGAACTGGGCGAGGTCGTCGAACAACTGGCCGGCGTCGCTGCCGGTCGGTGTGGCCACCAGCAGCGGGCGGCGGCCACCCAGCTGCGCGAGTGCGGCGATCGCCACGGCCCGCGCCGATTCCGGAACAGCGATCAGCGCCTGCGGGTCGCCGAAGGCGTGGGTGAGCCCAGGATCGGCACGGAGCAGCGGCGGCAGTTCGGCGAGCGACATCGAACCCCCGAGGGTACCCAGCAACCGCCAACCCACCTCCACGATGAGAGATGAGTGTCGGTGGCGCACCTATCTCTCATCGCCCCAGACGAGGACCGTTCGGCGATGAGAGATGAGTGCGGCAGAGCCACTCATCTCTCATCGCGAATCGGGGGTGGGGGTGTCGGAG
>JAYUSX010000016.1:0-6278 GCA_043755475.1 Actinomycetota bacterium | reverse complement strand
AGAGCTCTGCACCTGGATCGTCGGGAGGTATGCCCCGAAGATCGTCGACGGTCGTGGACATGCACACGCTCCTTCCCCCGACCCCAACCAGCGCCAGTGGAGTCGATCAACCATTCGTGATGACGAGGAGACCCTGAGGTCCCGATCACGCTCCGGGGGAACACGGAACGACTGACCTCGATCCTAGAAAGCCGGTGTGACACCCACACCCCGTGAACTCGTCCTCACCCATCACGCGGGCAGGGCGGCAAGCGAAGGAAAAGTCTCCAACCAGCGTTCGCGATGGCCGCGCGTGCTGGCGCCCATCAACCTGGCTCCGCGTCGTGGTGGCCTCGTCGGCGAGCCAGCCCGCGAGCACGCCGAGTCCCTGCGCTGCGTACACGTCGCCCATGCTGGTCTCCCATGTGTCCGCGACATGATCGAAGCCGCTGAGCGCACCGTCGAGATATCGGTCCGGGAGGTCAGGTCGAGCTTCATCGCACGGCACATCCGTGAGGAATCGGCGCGTTCGACGAACAGCTCGACGGCCGCGGAGCCCTGCAGCGACGACACGCGCCACGCCCATTCTCCCCGCACCGAGAGCGACTCACGGCGGTAGCGGCATGTGGCCAGTCAGCCACGACCTCGCCGCCGGGCCGAGCGGGCCAGCGGGCCCGGCCGGGTCAGGAAGCGACGGGGGGCAGGAGGCTGAAGGGCACCAGGTGCCACGGGCCTTGGCCCACTCGGCAGTGGGCGAAGATCTGGCGATACTCGGTGAACTCGAGGTCGCCCTTCACGAGGCGGTAGGTGAACTTGCCCGGATCGACCGTGAACGGGCTGACGTTGCGGGCGATCTGCTCGTCGTCCTCGCTCATCCCGTTGCGGAACACCACCTCGAACACACCCGAACCGTTCTCGCTGGGCGGGCAGAAGATCAAGGCGACCAGATGTGGAGAGAGCGTGACCGGCACGGGCGACGGGGCGGCCATCGAGAACATCGCGCCGGTGAGGTCGATGCGGGTGGACGGCCCGGGTGCCTGGCGCATCTCGAAGTTCTCGACGAACAGCGCAGAGACGATGTGCATGGCGACCGAGGGTACCGTTGTCGGATGGGTTACACCTCAGGTCCCGACGGATGGTGGCAGTCGTTCGTGGGAGCCCTCCCCGCGCGAACGGCCAAGCTCGCCGTGACCCGCGCGGACGGCAGCCCTCACGTGGCACCCGTGTGGGTCGACCTCGATGGCGACGACATCGTGTTCATGACGTCCGCCGACACGATCAAGGGCAAGGCGATCCTGCGCGACGGCCGCGTGGCGCTCTGTTTCGACGACGACCGACCGCCGTTCTCCTTCGTCACCATCACCGGCACGGCCACCACCTCCACCGACCCTGTCGAGCTGCTGGCGTGGGGCACGCGCATCGGTGGCCGGTACATGGGGGCCGAGCAGGCCGATGCGTACGGTCGTCGCAACGCGGTGCCGCCGGAGATGGTGGTTCGGGTGACTCCGGCCAAGGTGATCGCCAAGGTCGACATCACGGGTTGATATCGACCTCCCGGTGTCGGGCGGGTGACATTTCCAATCGTCGAGATGTGGTCTGATGTGGTGTGATCGCTGGGGCGGTCAGGTCGAAGAGATGACCCCTGGGGAGGGACGCATGGACCGTCAATTGAGAGAGGTGCTCGCGCGACTGCTGCCGGATGCCGAGCACGTCGTGGTGGAGGGTTTCGAGGCGATTCCAGGCGGCTTCTCGCGAGAGACCTTCCGCTTCGATGCGCACGTCACGAGGGCAGGTGCCACGGCGACCATGCCGATGATCCTGCGCAAGGATCCGCCGGCGGTGGAGGCGATCCTGTACACCAGCCGCCAGACCGAGCATGAACTGCTGGGCGCCTTGGCCGCTCACACCGGTGTGCCCGTCAGCGTGAGCTACGGATGTGAGTTGGATGCGTCGGTGTTCGGCGAGCCGGCGATGGTGATCCAGCGTGTGCACGGCAACAGCCACACGAGCGACCTGTTCCACGACGGCCCCGACGTCGATCAGGTCGACGCGGTGATCGGTCACCTCTGCGAACTGATGGCCGAGCTGCACACCGCCGACATCGCCAAGCTCGACGTCGGCGGCAAGCTGAACGACCCTCGTGGCGTCGGGATCGACACGTCGTCGTGGGACGCGTACATGGACTCCACGATCGAGTACTACATCTCGTCGTATCCCGACATCGCCTACGACCCGATCGCGATGGTCATCCTCGACGGGTCGCTGTCGCTGCGGCGGAACAAGCCCCGACCGTTGCCGCTCGCCGTGGTCCACGGCGACTTCAACCCGGCGAACTTCCTGTACGCCGACGGCAAGGTGACGGCGATCATCGACTGGGAGAACACGCGCATCGGCGACCCCCGCGAGGATCTCGGCTGGATGGTGGCGATGGACAACATGAGCAACACCTCGGTGATGTCGCACCCTCGTGACAGGGGAGGCTTCCTCGCCTACTACAACGAGCTCACCGGCTTCGACGTCACCGAGGAAGAGCTCGGCTACTTCATGATCTTCGGCACCATGAACATCGCCGTGCCCATCACCGCGGCAGTCAAGCGTCGGGTCAACAAGGAGCACTCGCTGTTCTTGCACCTGTACCTGGTGCAGCCGAGCGCGCCGACGCTCGTCGCCTTCGCCCAGCTGCTCGGGTACCCAGGGGTACAGCCGGACCCGCAACCGGACCCGCAACCAGAGTTTCAGCAGAGCACAGGAGTGAACCCATGAACGCGAACCCTGGTCCCGACGGCCTGCTCGAGGGCGTCATCGTCGCGCTGCAGGAAGAGGTGCTTCCCTTCGTGTCGAACGCAAAGGCACATGCCACGGTCGCGATGATGCAGTCGATCCTGCAGGGGGTTCGGCAGATGCTGCCGGTGTACGAGGCGTACCTGATCGACGAGCACAACTCGATGACAGCGACACTTCGCTCTGCGGCGGTGCCGCTCCGCGACGTCACCGGACCAGAGGCAGATCGCATGCGCGAACGCGCCGGCACCCTCGGCCAGCTCGCCGACCTTCCTGCACCGACGGATCGCGAGTCGTTGATCGATGCCCATGTCCGTCTCGGTCGAGCGCTCGAAGCCTCGATCTTCGACCTCGACGTGCTCCAGCGCGCCGGCGGGCACGCAGCGGCAGCGGCCGACGAGGCGCTCGGTGTGATCCGCGGCCACCTCGGCCCACGCGTGGTGCGAGACACCCAGGTGATCATCGTTGGCGACGGGATGATCGGCCGCGGCTGACGGCGCTGACGGGCCGACGTCGGTGCAGCCACTCGACCTGCGGCCGAGCCCGGGACAGTCGTCGCCCGGCGAACGGCCGCGTCAGATGATGCGGCTGGTGCCCTCGCCCCAGTACTGGTCGCGCAGGGGCTTCTTGTAGAGCTTCCCCGTCGGGAGGCGGGGGAGCTCCGCGAGGTAGTCGATCGAGCGCGGCACCTTCTGCCGGGCGAGGTGCTGGCGACAGAACTCGAGCAGCTCCTCGGTCAGATCGGCGTCGGGCTCGATGCCGGGCATCGGTTGCACGACGGCCTTCACCTCTTCGCCGAGGTCGACATTCGGGACGCCGAACACCGCCGCGTCGGCGACCTTGGGGTGGGTGACGAGGAGGTTCTCCATCTCCTGCGGATAGATGTTCACACCGCCGGAGATGATCATGAACGTCTTGCGGTCGGTGAGGTACACGAACCCGTCCTCGTCGATGTAGCCGACGTCGTTCACCGTCGTCATCGTGCCGTCGGGTGACGTGGCCTCGCGCGTCTTCTCTGCGTCGTTGTGATACTCGAACCGATTGGCCGACTTGAACCAGAGCGTGCCCGGCTGACCGACCGGCAGCTCGTTCATGTCGTCGTCGACGATGTGGAGGTCGCCGAACATCACCTTGCCGACCGTGCCCTTGTGCGCCAACCACTCCTCGCTGTTGCAGGCGGTGAAGCCGAGTCCCTCGGTGGCGCCGTAGTACTCGTGGATGATCGGGCCCCACCACTCGATCATCGCCTCCTTCACGGGAACCGGGCACGGCGCGGCGGCGTGGACGGCCACCTCGAGCGACGAGAGGTCGTAGCGGCCGCGTTCTTCCGGGCTGAGCTTGAGCATCCGGTTGAACATCGTCGGCACGAGTTGGCTGTGTGTCACCTGGTACTGCTCGACGCAACGCAGGTAGTCGACCGGATCGAAGCGCTCCATCACCACGACGGTGCCTCCGAGCAGGATCGTCGCCCCGACTGCGGCCTGCGGTGCAGAGTGGTAGAGCGGTGCCGGGGACAGGTACACCATGTCCTCGCGGTAGTGCCACAGCATCGACAGGAACGAGAACAGGGGGCTCGGCGCGTCAGGCGGTTCGTCGACGAGCGGCCTCGTGATGCCCTTCGGTCGGCCCGTCGTGCCCGACGAGTAGAGCATCGCCGACCCGCCGCGCTCGTCGGCGATGGGCGTCGTCGGCTGGGCCGACACCGCCGTCACGTAGTCGACGACCCGCGCATCACCGCTCGTCCCGTCATCGCCGATCACCAGGATGTGCGTGAGCGTCGGGCAGTCCCGTGCGGCTTCGATTGTGACGTCACGCTTGGCGTGAGACGTGATCAACACCTTCGACTCGCTGTTGTCGACGATGTAGGCGAGTTCCTCGGCGGTGAGGTACGAGTTGATCGGTGTGTAGACCAGACCGGATCGCCAACCGGCAGAGCACGTCTCGAGGTACCGGTCGTTGTTCTCCATGAAGATCGAGAAGTGGTCGAACTGGCGCAGCCCGAGGCCGCGCAACGCATGCGCGAGCTGGTTCGATCGTTCCTCGTACTCGCGATACGTGACCACCTGCCCCGTGGCGGCCATCACGAACGCGGCGCGGTCCGGATGCGTGCGTGCATATGCCCCTGGATACATCGAGCCTCCCAGCGCTCTCACCGGCCTCCCGGCGAGGGCGATCGTACGTGGTCGCGAACGCGCACTGTGCCAGCGCGGTGGCGCAACTCGGCGTCCATGCGTGCCACGCCGCGGAGAGCGCCGAAGGCCGAGTCGCACTGGCCGACGACCCGAGCGATCACGCCCGATGTCCGCCGATCAGAGTTGCCTCGACGTGCAGGTCGGGCGTCATCATCACCAGGTCTGCCCGTCGCCCCGGTTCCACTTCACCGCGGTCGTCGAGGCCGAGCAGGCGTGCAGGAACCGTCGATGCGGCGCGCAACGCATGATCGAGCGCGATGCCGGCCGCCACGCAGGTACGGATCGCCTCGTCCATGGTGATGGCGCTGCCGGCGAGGGTGTCATCGGGCAGGCGGGGTGCCCCATCGCGCAGTTCCATGCCGACTGCACCGACGGTGCCGGCCCGCCACGCCACTGCGTCGGTGACCAGCAGCATGCGATCAGGGCCGAGCACCGATGCCGCAAGCCGCAGCATGAGCGGGTGCACGTGAACCCCGTCGGCGATGACCGACGCAGCTGCGGTGGAGTGAGTGAGCACCGATGCAGCCACACCAGGCGAGCGGTGGTGGAGGCCGGACATCCCGTTGAACAGGTGGGTCGCCATGCGAGCTCCGGCGTCGAGTACGGCGACGACCTGGTCGTGCGATGCCGTGGTGTGCCCGATCGACACGAGGACACCGCGATCGCACAACAGCCGCGTCGCCTCCACCGCATCTGGCTGCTCCGCGGCGAGCGTGACCATCGCGACGTGGCGGGGGAGTGCCCTCAACCACTCGAGATCGATCGGCACGATGTGGTCCGGAGGATGTGCGCCCGGCGCGCCACCGAGGAATGGGCCCTCGAGATGCGCTCCTGCGATGTGAGGTCGTGCGCGCGCCTCGCGCGTCATCGCCTCGTCGATGCGGGCGAGCGGCGCTGCGAATCGATCGAGAGTCGTCGTGATCAGGGTGGGACACCACGTGGTCACTCCCTGATCGAGCAACAGACGATCGAGCCGGTCCCAATCGGCTCCGTCGGCGCGGCTGCAGTCGACATCGTCGATCCCGTTCACCTGCACATCGACGAAGCCCGGCGCGATCACTCGATCAGGTACCGGGGCGTCGGCTGCGGTCGCCGGTTCGATCGACACGATCACTCCTGCGTCCACCACCACGACGGCGTTGTGGACGAAGCCGTGGGAGGTGAGCACCCGACTCGCCGCGAACCGGTGCACGGTTCACACCGCCCGTCGGCGACGTGTCGCGAGGTGTCTGCGACGCCCATCGAGATCGGTCCGCTGACATCCAGTCCGCTGACATCCAGTCCGCTGACATCCAGTCCGCTGACATCCAGTCCGCTGACATCGAG
>JAYUSX010000015.1:0-6288 GCA_043755475.1 Actinomycetota bacterium | reverse complement strand
GCGACCTCGGCGGTAGCCACGAGCAGCGGGCCCGTCGGTCGGCGGTCGTGGCGCTGCTGGCCGTACTGGAGATCCCTCTGGTGCACTTCAGCGTCAGGCTGTGGCGCTCGGTGCACCAGGATGCGAGCGTCGCCGATCGCACCACCGACGTGGAACTCGATGGGCTGATGCTGTTCACGCTGGCGCTCAGCGCCGCGGCGTTCACCCTGGTGTACGTGTGGTACGTGCTGCACCGCCAGCGCGTGTTGGCGATGGAGGACGCGCTCGACGACAAGGGCCTCGACCTCGCTCTGGCGGAGCGCCGCAGCGAAGCCATGAGCCAGAAGGGCGTTCGCTGATGGACGACATCGGATTCATCCTGCTCAGCTACGTCGCCGCCTTCGGGGGCGCCGGTGCGCTGGTGTGGCACGTGCTTCGTCGCGCGAAAGCACTCGGTCGCCAACTGCCCGACGAGGACAAGCCGTGGATCTGAGCCCGCGCACCGACGACGCCGCCCCTGCCCCGCGTCGGAGAGGCAAGCGATGGCCTGCGATCGCCGTGCTGGTACTGGTGCTCGGTGGTGGCGTGGTGATCGTCACCCAGTTCCTGTCGTCCGCGATCGACTACTACTGCAACGTCGACGAGGTGGGCACCAAGGATGGCTGTGAGGCCGGGCGTCGTCTGCGTGTTCAGGGCAACGTCGACGAGGGCACCGTCGTCCAGGACGGTGTCTCCACCACGTTCGTGATCAGCTTCAACGGCAAGGCGATGCCGGTGAGCTACGACGGCGACCCCGGGGGCATCTTCCAGGAATGCATTCCGGTGGTGGTGCACGGACGGCTCACCGACGCGGGTGTGTTCGAAGGCGATCGAGTCGAGGTGAAGCACTCGAACGAGTACGAGGCGGAGAACGCCGATCGGCTCGATGAGGCCCAGACGGCCTGCTCGCTCCAGACGTCATCGGCACAGGGATGATCGGCACAGGGATGATCGCGACCAGCGTCAACGGTCTGCTCGGCCACTCGGCGCTGATCGTCGGCCTGGTCGCTTCGTTGTTCGGCGCGATCGCGCTCGCGACGGCCACCCTGAACGGAGATCGGCGCCTCCTGCGCACCGTGCCCAACTACGCATGGCTCGCCGGAGCGGGTGCCGTCGTGGCGGCCGGCGTGATGATGAACGCGATCCTCACGTACGACTTCGACTTGCAGTACGTGCAGGACGTGGGCTCGCGCAGCACGCCGCTGCTCTACAACATCGCTGCGATGTGGAGCGCGCTCGAAGGCAGCATCCTGCTCTGGCTCGCCACGCTTGCGGGCTACACGGCCTTCATCATGTGGCGATATCGGAAGCGGCTCGACGACCCGCTCATCGCCTGGGCGCTCGTCGTGATGTTCGCCGTCACGGCGTTCTTCTTCTTCCTCGCGTTCGGGCCGACCGATGTGTTCGCCACCGGAGCGCCGGGTGTCAACGACGGGCCCGGCCCCAACCCGCTGCTGCAGAACCACGTCCTCGTGATGTTCCACCCGCCGATCCTCTATCTCGGCTACGTCGGCTTCACCGTGCCGTTCGCCTTTGCGCTCGCTGCTCTCATCACCGGGCGCGTGGGCGAGGGCTGGCTGATGGAGACCCGGCGATGGGCGCTCCTGGCATGGGGCTTCCTCAGCCTCGGCATTCTGCTCGGCGGGTGGTGGAGCTACGAAGTGCTCGGCTGGAGCGGCGTGTGGGCGTGGGATCCCGTCGAGAACGCCAGCTTCCTGCCATGGCTCACCGGCACTGCGTACATCCACTCGGTGCTGGTGCAAGAACGACGCGGCATGCTGCGCGTGTGGAACATCAGCCTGTTGGTCGCGACGTTCGCACTCACATCCTCGGCACCTTCCTCACTCGCAGCGGCGTGATCAACAGCGTGCATGCGTTCGCCGATGGATCGATCGGTCCGTGGCTGCTCGGCTTCTTCGGAGTGATCGTGGTCGTCTCGCTGTCGCTCATTGCGTGGCGTGGCGACCGCTTGCGTTCGCCCGGCGCGATCGATTCCCCGATCTCGCGCGAGGGCGCGTTCTTGGCCAACAACGTGATCTTCACCGTGTTCGCGTTCGTCGTGCTGTTGGGAACGGTGTTCCCGTTGATCGTCGAGGCTCTGCAGGATCGGCAGATCGCCGTCGGTCAACCCTTCTTCGATCGGCTGTCGATGCCGATCGGCATCGTGCTGCTGTTCCTGATGGCCGTTGCGCCGGTGTTGCCATGGCGCAAGGCCAGCACCGAGCTGTTGCGTGACCGGTTGTTCGTCCCCGGATGTGTCGGTGCGGTCGCGCTCGCTGTCGCGGTGATCTCGGGTGCCGACAAGTGGCCCTCGCTCACCGCGTTCGCCCTCGGCGGTTTCGCTGCCGGAGCTGCCGGACGCCAGCTCGTGCTCGCCACCCGCCGGCAGGGCTGGCGTGGCTTGGTCGGCAGGGCCAATGGGGGCATGGTCGTGCACCTCGGTGTCATCCTGATCGCCGTCGCGCTCGCGGCGTCCAATGGCTACACACGCGTGGCCGAGTTCACGATGCGCGTCGGCGAGCCGGTGACCTTCGACGGCCACACCTTCGAGCTCGAGGAGGTCACAGCGTTCACCACCGAACGTTCCGCCGGGCTGAAGGCACAGGTCAGCATCGATGGCGGTCAGGCCTATGCCCCTGCGATCACCCGCTTCACGCGCATGGGCAGAGACATCGGCACCCCGAGCGTGAAGACGGGATTCACCAAGGACATCTACCTCACTCTCGAGAAGGCCTCGGAGGCCGGTGCCACCGAGGCCCAGGTGAAGGTGTTCATCAAGCCGCTCATCCTGTGGATGTGGATCGGCGGTGGGCTGATGGCGGTCGGCACCCTGCTCGCGGCCTTCCCCGGCAAGCGCCGCCGCTTGCCCACATCGCCGACATCTGCGCCCGTTCCCGGCGAAACCGAGCCGGCCCATGTCTGAGCCGGGCGTGGAGGACGACCTCGTCGTCGATGGCACCGGTTCGCCTCGTCGCGGGCGAGTGGCCCCCTTCGTCGCGCTCGCCGTCGCGATCGTGCTCGCCGGGTTGTTCGTCGTGCTGGCGAGCAGCGACACCGGTGGTGACAAGCAGGTGCAATCGTTCCTGCTCGGCCGCCCGGCGCCGAGCGTGATCAGCACCACGCTCGACGACCAGCCGTTCGATCTCAGCCGGCGCAAGGGCAGCTGGGTGGTGCTGAACTTCTTCGACCCGACGTGCGTGCCGTGCGTCGACGAGCACCCGGAGCTGATCGCCCTGGCAGAACAGCAATCGCGGATCGACGGTGGTGCCGAGCTGTACACCATCATCAGCGCCCGCGGCAGCGACGAGTCGGTGCGCGAGTTCTTCGCGGACAACGGCGGTGGCTGGCCGGTGATCCGCGACCCCGACGGCGGTGTCTCGGTCGACTTCGGCGTGGCGCAGGTACCGGAGACCTGGATCATCGATCCCACTGGTGTGGTCCGCCGACGATTCGCCGGGCCCGTCACCGCCGACGCCGTGGCGTTGGAACTGCAAGCGATGCGCGACGGGTCGGCCTGATGGCGTCGCCCCGCTGGCAGGCGTTCAAGCGCGGTCCGGGATGGATCATCCTCGGTGTGGTCGTGATCGCCCTGATGGTGATCGGGCTGGGTCGGGCGAGTGACGAGCTCACGCCGGGCGAGCGGGTCGAGGTGATCAGCAAGCGCCTGGCGTGTCCGATCTGCGATGGGGAGAGCGTGTTCGAGTCGCGCAACAACGCGTCCTCTGCGCTGCGTACCGAGATCCGGTCGCAGGTCGATGCCGGTGAGGCCAGCGACGACCAGATCATCACCTTCATCGAACAGCGGTTCGGCGCCCAGGTGCTGCTCGTACCGAGGGCCGATGGCATCGACGCCGTCGTGTGGATCCTTCCGGTTGTCGCATTCGTCTGCGGGGTGGCCGGCCTCGCCGTCGCGTTCCGACGTTGGAAACGGGCCGCCGACACCGTGCCCACCGATGATGACCGGCAACTGGTTGCCGATGCGCGGCGAGCCGAGTCCGGTGCCGGATCCGAGTCCGAGTCGAGGTCTGAAGGCGAAGCAGGCGGGGCCGAACGCGATGGATCCTGACGAGCTGGCGCGGTTGGAAGAAGAACGTCGATTCCTGCTCCGTTCGATCACCGATCTCGAGCTCGAGTACGAGGCAGGCGACGTCGACGACGACGACTACGTCGCGTTGAAAGACGGATACACCGCCCGAGCGGCGAGCGTGATGCGCTCGATCAGCGACGGGCGGGCCGCGTTGCCCGCGAAACGACGGGTGAAGCCGATGGTGACGGTCGTGTCGATCGTGGGCGTGCTGGCCGTGGCGGTGCTGGCCGGGTGGTTGGTGGCCCGATCGTCGGGTCAACGCGTCGAGGGCCAGACGATGACCGGCGGCCAGCCGGCCGACGAGGTTGCACTGGCGCTCACCGAGGGTCGAGCCCTGCTCGGCTCCGATCTCGCCGGTGCCTTCGACCGCTTCAAACGGGTGACTGACATCGATCCCGACAATGCCGAAGCTCGTACGTACACCGCGTGGATCCTGGTCCAGAACTCACGCCTCACGGATGACCCCGCTCTGATTCAGACGTCGCTCGACGCAGCGCTGGCGACGTTCGAACGCGTGGTGACCCTCGAACCTGGCTACGCCGACGCCCATTGCCTGTATGCAGTCACCGCGGCGAGATTCCTGCCTGATCCCGACATCGAACTCGCCAAGGTGCAGGGTCAGCTGTGCCTCGACAGCAACCCGCCCGCAGACATGGTGGGCTTGGTGCAGTCGTTCGTCGAGGGTCTCGGCACCGACCCGAGCACCGTCACCACCGTCACGCCATGAGGTAGCTTCCTCGCGATGAGCATGCCGCCGCCACCGAGCGATCAGCCTTCCGGCCAAGGGGCCCCTTGGTCGGGACAGCCATCGCCGACGCCGCCGCCGCCGACGTCGATGACACCGCCGCCGTTCCCCACGTCTTCGCCCGCTCCGCCAGCGGGTCCGTGGGGCGGTCAGCCGATGTACGCGCCGATGGGCGAGCCACCGCCGGCGTCACGCTTCAGCGGCATGGCGATCACCGGGTTCGTGCTCGGCCTGGTGGCGCTGGTGCCGTGCTTCTGGATCTGGATCCAGGTGCCGGGCGTGCTCGCGGTGATCTTCAGCCTGCTCGGCATGAAGGCGACCAAGAGCCGGCAACGCAAGGGTCGAGGCCTGGCGATCGCCGGTCTGATCCTCGGCCTCGTCTCCCTCGCGATCGCGGCCGCGTTCACTGCCTTCGTGTACACCTCCGACGATTGCACCACCGAGAACTTCCAGATCGAGTGCAACTTCGACTGACCGTCGGGTCGGTCACCCCGGCGGCGGGGTCACCCGTGCCGTCTCGAACTCGCCCGACGACGATCGCTCCAGACGCCACACCGTGGCCTTGCGCCAGTCGGGCTGGTTGAGGATGCGGCAGCCTCGGCGCTGCAACGCAGCGATGGTTTCCGGGATCACGTCGCCATGGCTGCACAGCACGGCACCGTCGGGCACGTCGGCGAGAAGGATGAGCACCTGTTCGAAGCTGCCCCCCTCCGCGAGCCGATCATCGGCGATGACCTCCAGACCACAGAGCTCGGCCAACGGTTCGAGCGATTGCACGCACCGCAGGAAGGGGCTGGCGTACAACGCCGACGGTGAGCGCTTGGCCAGCTTCGCGCCGACCATGCGCGCTTGATGCCAGCCGTTGCTCGACAACGGCCGATCGATGTCATCGCCGTCCCAGTTGGATCTGCTACCCGCCTTGGCATGGCGCACGAAGTACACGGTCATCGCCCCGCCGATCGCCTCACTGTTCTCGCGTCGCTTGCATGTGCCGGCCGGTGAGTTGGCGCATCATCACCAGGTACACCACCGTGGTGGCGATGGCCACCAGAGCCAGCACCACGTTGATGACCGCGAAGTCGTCGAACCGCTGCGCGATCTCGGTCTCGTCGATCGATCCGATGTTCGTGACGAGGCCGGCCGACGTGACGAAGCCGATCATCGGGACCAGCCCGAACAGCACCCACCAGACGTTCACCAGCGGGCTGACAGGACCCTGCTTCCAGCCGAGGTCGTTCGGCGCGAGCGTGGGGTCTGATCCTCGCCACAACTCGCGGAACATCAGCCAGGGGATGGCGTAGATCGCACACGGCGGGCAGAACCAACCGCCGATCGACCAGCCGGGCGCCCATGTGGCGCCGTGTCGGCCGAGCGCTCGGAGGTTCTGCGCCATCCGATACATGACGATGATCGTCAACACCGCGATCGGGATGACCAA
>JAYUSX010000014.1:0-6291 GCA_043755475.1 Actinomycetota bacterium | reverse complement strand
CTGGACGGACGACCGCATCGAGGCGACCGACATCCCCGCTGGCGGTCGCGACCGACACGATCTGATCGAGGTCGCCGTCCACCTGCTCCCCAAGCTTCGTGGTGCGGATCGCGACCATGTCGTCGGCGCGCTCCACATCGTCGGAATGGCCGACACCTTGACGCGCGACGCTCGATCGCGTCGAAGCCTGCTCCGCCTGCGGGCTGCCATCGCCATGGACGCCTGTGCATCGCCGGCCGACGTCGGAGCGCTGATCGTGCTCCTCCGCGATGAAGACCGCCAGATCCGACACGTCGCAGCCCGCGCACTCGGTCGAATCGGCGATCCACGAGCGGTGCGACCGCTGATGCGCGGCATGACCGATCGAACCCTTGCCACTCACGCCGTGTCGATGGCGATCGTGCGCATCGGCGGAGGTGCCGTCCCCGCCCTGCAGGCGTGGCTCGACCACGAGGACGTGCGGTGCCGGCGGACCGCCGCCGAACTGCTCGGGCACCTCGGCGAGGACGACGCCGAAGCCGGGCTGCTGAGCTGCCTCCATGACGCCGAGCCCTCGGTACGCATCGCAGCGGCCGGTGCGCTCGGCCGGCTCGGATCACCATCGTCGGTCGGGCCGATCCTGAGCCAGCTGCATTCCGAGCTCGGCACGCCGACGTTCGCCGGCCGCGAGGGCCGTCTCTGCGAGAGCGTCTGCGTCGCCCTCCTCGAAGCACTCGGACTGATCGGTGACCGTCGTGCGATTCCGGACCTCGAGGCGGTCTTCGCGCGTTCGACTCGGATCTCGGCGGCCGCCGCCGAGGCCCTCGTGCACATGGGAGCGCGGCGGCCGACGACGTCCACCCGTGGGCGCGACGCAGCCGGTGTCGTCAGATCGGTGGCGAACGGGTGATCGCCAACCTCGTGACGACGCTGATCGACGCGTTCAATTGGTTCGTCCTCGGCTACTTCGTCACGCTCAACTCCGTGTACCTGCTCGTGATCGTGGGGGCGTTCCGCGTGATGATGCGATCGGCGCGGCGAGCCGACCCTGGCAGCCGCGACGACATCTTCGCCAATCCGCTGACCCCACCGGTGTCGATCCTCGTGCCGGCGTTCAACGAGCAGGCAGGAATCGTCGAGAGTGTCCGCGGCATGCTGGCGCTGCACTACCCACAGCTGGAGGTGGTGGTCGTCGATGACGGATCGACCGATGACACCTTCGAGGTGCTGCGCAAGGAGTTCGATCTCGTCGAGGTCGCCCCCGTCATCGACGACGTGCTCCCGATGCGCGGCGCAGTCCGCTCGATGCACGTATCAGCTGCTGACGTGCCGCTCGTGGTGGTGCGAAAAGTGAATGCAGGTCGCCGGGCCGATGCGCTGAACGTCGCGTTGAACGCAGCGCGCTACCCGTTGGTGTGTATGGTCGATGCGGACTCGATCCTCGATCCGGACGCGCTCCTGCGGGTCGCTCAGCCGTTCGTGGACGACCCGGACCGCGTCGTCGCTTCCGGAGGAGTCATCCGAGCCGCGAACGGTTCGACCGTCTACCGCGGGCAGGTCGTCGAGCACCGTCAACCACGTACCTGGCTCGAACGGATCCAGGTGGTCGAGTACCTCCGGGCGTTCCTCGTCGGGCGCACAGGCTGGTCGAACGTCGGCGGGCTCCTCATCATCTCCGGTGCGTTCGGGTTGTTCCGACGCGAGGTGATCGTCGACATCGGCGGCCTCGACGCTGACTCGTTGGGGGAAGATGCCGATCTCGTCGCCGGGCTTCACCGGCATCTTCGCGATTCGCGTCGCGACTACGCAGTCGTGTTCGTGCCGGAGCCGGTGTGTTGGACCGAGCTACCGATCGACCGGCGCAGCCTCGCCAGGCAACGACGCAGGTGGTCGCACGGCCTCGTCCAGGTGCTGTGGAAGCAGCGGCGCATGATGCTCAACCCGCGGTACGGGCGTGTCGGGGTGGTGGTGATGCCCTACTACCTCATGTTCGAGCTGCTCGGCCCGGTGGTCGAGCTGCTCGGCCTCGTGTCCGTGGTCACCGGACTCGCCCTCGGCATCGTGGACGTTCCGTTCGCCCTGCTCCTGGCCATCGCTGCGCTCGTCTACGGGGTCGTGCTGTCGCTCGCAGCGATCGCAATCGATCAGCTCACCGACCACCGCCCGGCGCGATCACGCGAGCTCGTCCTCATGATCCTGGCCGCCGTCTTCGAGAACTTCGGCTTTCGCCAGCTGCACGCGTGGTGGCGTCTCCGGGGCCTCGGGGCGGGCATCACCGGCAAGAGAGCGGTGTGGGGCGCGATGCCACGGACGGGCTTCGTGTCGGAGACCGCGCCTCCGCCTGATCGATCCTCACGCACGGACACGGAGCACGTGCCGATCGATCGCTGAGGCGCCTTTCCGATCGCGCCCGGCCGATGTCACTCTTTGGTGATGCCTCGTCACGTCCTCTCGACGTGACGACGTGGTGCGCGTCCCCACGAACCACGTCCATTCGTCCGCGCCGGGGAGGCCCACTTGACGATGCACATCGCACCCGAGCTCACGCTCACCGAACCCACCCTTGTCATCGTGCCCTGGCACGACGACGTCGTGGACAGCATCGGCTACGACCCCCGCTCCCCCTACGTCGAGACATTCTGGTTGAAC
Organism: Actinomycetota bacterium; assembly: GCA_043755475.1. Taxonomy (GTDB): domain Bacteria; phylum Actinomycetota; class Acidimicrobiia; order Acidimicrobiales; family Ilumatobacteraceae; genus VFMC01. The sequence continues at coordinate 3,663 of JAYUSX010000014.1, read as the reverse complement.
GTGTTCGGACCCACATCGACCTGGATCCTGCGACGAATGGTCACCGGACTCGACGAGTACCCGGGCGGGTACGAACTCGACCTCGAGCAGACCGCCGGTGCCATGGGTCTGGTGTTCACTCCGGGCGCGGGCAACCCCTTTGCCCGCTCGATCAACCGCATCGTGATGTTCGGCGCAGCACAGCCCGTCGCCGGGGGTCTGGCGGTGCGCCGGCGGCTGCCCCCCGTGAGCGCGCGCCACCTCTCGCGAATGCCGCCCTACCTGCGCGCCGCACATCAGGCCTGGAGTCGACACACGCCGGCGACGCGGGCTCAGGCCGAGCGAGCTCGCATCCTGGCAGAGGCGATGTTGCGGGCCGGCGATCCGAACGACGCGGTCGAACGCCAGTTGCTGGGTCTCGGCATCGCACCGGTGACGGCGCTCGACGTGGCCAAGGAGCTCACGAACCGACCACACGACGCCGCGTGACGTTGCGTGACGCTGAACTCTGGCCAGGACCGGTGATCGGTCAGGTGAGCAACCGGTCCTTGTCGACGATCACGATCCCACGATCGGAGATGGTGAACCGCTCGGCATCGGCCGCGGCGTCGAAGCCGATCCGAAAGCCGGGGGGCACCACCACGTTCTTGTCGATCACACACCGATGCAGCTTCGCTCCGGTGCCCACCGTGACACCTGGGAACAAGATCGAGTCGGTGACCTCGGCCGCGAAATCGACGAACACGTCGGGGCTCAGGATCGACCGGTTCACGGTGCCACCCGACACGATCGAGCCTGCGCACAGCAGGCTGTTCACCACGCGGGCGTCCTCGCCACCCCATCCGTGGAAGACCTTCGCCGGCGGCAACGGCAGCTGCAGGCTGTAGACCGGCCACTCCTTGTTGTAGAGGCTGAACGGCGGCACGGCCGCGAGCAGGTCCATGTTGGCCTCGTAGTACGCGTCGAGGCTGCCGACGTCGCGCCAATAGCCACGCTCGTGTTCGGCCTGGCCGGGGATCACGTTCTGGGAGAAGTCGTACATCCGCGCCACCCCTGCCCGCGTGAGCGCAGGGATCACGTCACCCCCGATGTCGGTGGGACCGCTGTCGTCGCCCAGCGGTGTGACCACGTCGACCAAGACGTCGGTGGTGAACACGTAGTTGCCCATCGAGGCCAGCGAGCGCGTCGGATCACCAGGCATCGCCGGCGGATCCTTCGGCTTCTCGAGGAACTCCACGATCCGGTTGTCGGCGTCGGCATGGATGATGCCGAACTGGGGCGCCTCTTCGATGGGAACCGGGATCGCCGCTACCGTCACGCCGGCCCCGCTGGCCATGTGCTCGGCCACCATCTGCCGCGGATCCATGTGGTAGATGTGATCGGCGCCGAAGACGCACACGTAGTCGGGGCGCTCGTCGGAGATGAGGTTGAGGTTCTGGTACACCGCATCGGCCGACCCGGCGAACCACTGCGGGCCGCGGCGCATCTGCGCCGGCACCGGGGTCACGTAGTTCCCGAGCAACGTGGAGAAGCGCCACGTCTGGGAGATGTGGCGGTCGAGGCTGTGGCTCTTGTACTGGGTGAGCACGACGATCTTCAGGTAGCCCGCATTCGCGAAGTTCGACAGCACGAAGTCGATGATGCGATAGGAGCCACCGAAGGGCACAGCCGGCTTGGCCCGGTCGGTGGTGAGCGGGGCGAGTCGACGCCCCTCCCCACCGGCAAGCACGATGACGAGGATGCGCGGAGTGGCCATACGGGTCGGACAGTAGTCCCGTTCGGAACTAGCCGTTTGCGATCCGGCGATAGTGCTCGATGTGCGCGAGCGCCGGTTCGCGCCACGACCAATCGGCGCTCATGCCACGACGTCGCATCGCCTCGCGGCGTGCTCGGTTCCCGTGCGCGCGAACGGCGCGATGCCACGCGTCGAGCACGTGCACGCTCGTCGCCCGAGCGGCCATCAACCCCGTGCCTCGCGACGGGTCGCCGTCGACGTCGACAACCGTGTCGTGCAGCCCGCCCACATCGGTCACCACCGGCAGCGTGCCGTAGCGCATCGCCTGCATCTGGGCGAGCCCACATGGCTCGAAGCGGCTGGGCATGAGGAACAGGTCACCGCCGGCGAACAGCCGGTGTGCGAGGGCCTCGTCGTAGCCCTGCACGAATGCCACCCGATCGGGTTGCGATGCTGCGGCGACCGCCAGCGCGGCGGCCAGATTGGCGTCGCCGTCACCGAGCACCGCCAGTTGGCACGGCATCCGCTCGAGCAGGCCGAGCAACGGCACGATCAGATCGACGCCCTTCTGATCCGCCAGGCGAGTGACCACCACGGCCAGCGGGCCGGCGTGATCCGCAAGACCGAGCTCGTCGCGCAGCGCAACCTTGTCGTCGTGCTTGCCAGTCATGTCGGCGGAGCTGTAACGAGCGGGCAGATGCGGATCGTTGGCGGGATCCCATGCCTCGGTGTCGATGCCGTTGCGGATGCCGACCAACGCTCGACCACGATCCGCCAAGAGCCCGTCGAGACCGAACCCGCCCTCGGGCGTGAGGATCTCGCTGGCGTAGGTCGGGCTGACCGCCACGACGACATCAGCGAGGCGGATGCCGCCCGCGAGCGGGTTGACGTCACCGAACTGCTCGAAGGCGTCACGATGATGGGGAAGCGTCCGCAGCCAGCCGGCGTTGGCTCGGCCCTGATAGCCGAGCGTGTGGATGGTGAGCATCGTCGGGATCGGCGTCGACAGATGCGCCAATGCACTCGATGTGTGCCAGTCGTTCAGGTGGAGCACGTCGGGATTCCGCAGCTCTGCGAGAGCGGCGACGGCGACCGAGAAGCGGAAGAACCGGTCGTCGTTGTCGGCCCATCCCTCTCCATCCGGCTGGAGGTACGGGTGCGCACGCCTGATGCCCGGGACGTCGATGAGCGTCACATCGATGCCATCGGACGTGCGACCTCGGCGAGCGCGCGCCGGCGCCGCCCAGGTCGCGACATCGAGATCGACGACGTCGTCCTCCACCAGGGGAAGCCCGAAGTAGTCGGGCAAGGCGATCTCGACGTCGATGCCGAGCCTGCGCAGTTCGTCGACCAGCCCGGCAGCCGCTGCCGCCAGGCCGCCGACGCGGACGAGTGGCGACAGCTCTGCGGTGGCGAAGAGGACCTTCATCGCCCCACCGTACGCGACCGGCGATCGGTCGCGCACCGTGATCAGGGGATCGGGAGGCCCGACGCCTGGTGCCGGCGCCAACCCTGGTACCCGGCGACGGACAAGGTGAGCAACACCAGCCCGCTGATGAAGAGTGCCGCCGGGCCGACCACGCTCGACGCCTCGTGATCGTTCGAATCGAGGATGAGGTACACCACGTAGACGATGTAGAAGGCGCCCAACATGAGCCCCTCCCACCGCTTGATCGTGAACCCGTTCCACACGATCGGCACCAGAACGATCGACGCGGCGAGCATCACCGGGAAGTCGAGTCGCAGCGACGCATCGCTGACCGGGATGCCCTTGTCGGCGAGCAAACCCGAGGCACCGAGCACACACAGCAGGTTGAAGATGTTCGACCCGACCACGTTGGCGACGGCAATATCCGACTTCTGCTGATACGCTGCCACCCCGCTGACCGCTAGTTCCGGGACGGACGTGCCGGCCGCGACGACCGTCAGCCCGATCACGGCCGGCGTGA
>JAYUSX010000013.1:0-16439 GCA_043755475.1 Actinomycetota bacterium | reverse complement strand
AGCGGGTCGTGTTCGTGAGCCAGGTGCCGCGTGCACCCAACGGCAAGGCCGACTACAAGGCGGCAAAGCAGCACGCCGTCGACGCGATCGGCTGATCGTCACCCACGCCTCGTTCAGGTGGCGGTGTGGAGCTTGCGCTGGAGGAAGTCGATCACCGTTGCCACGGAGGGTTCGTCGCGCTGCTCGGTCAGGACGCTGTGGTCTCGTGGCGAGCTGCTCGGGAGTTCGACTGCGATGAACGCATCGCCCAACAGCGAGCGCAACGACTCGAAGCGCGTGCCGACCAGCTTGTCGCCGGTGAAGCGCAGACCGAGCACCTGGCACCCATCGGCAGCACGTCGGGCGATCGTCAGTCGGTCGTCGGGCGACAGGTTGAGATCGGCCCCGCGCTCAGCCTTGCCCACCGCGAACGGCAGGGACGGCTGAGACAACACCGGGGCGACCATCACGTCGTCGACCATCATCCCGAGCGCGAACCCTCCGCTGAAGCACATGCCGATCGCGCCGACGCCTGGTCCACCCAACTCGAGATGCAGCGACCGGGCCAGCGACCGCAACCACCCGATGATCGGCGAAGTCTGGTTCAGGGCCCAGTGCGTGAACTCCTTGGAGATGCAGACCTTCGTGCTCGATGCCGCCATGTACGGGCCGCTCACGTCCTTGCCGGGCGTGCCCACCAACGACGGCATGACCACGGTGAAGCCTGCCGCGACGACGTCGTTCGCGAACGCCGCGACCTTCGGGGTGATGCCAGGGATCTCGTGCACGACGATGACGGCCGGGCCGGTGCCGCGGCGATAGGTCTCGCGGGTGTACCCCGCGGCGGAGAACGTCGCCCGCTGCCATCCGGACAAGACATCCGCCCCGCTTGCGGAGCTGGTCATGTGAACCTCCTGACGGCGGCGAGTGCTCGCTCGGCCAACGCATCGACGCCGACCCTGAACTGCTCGAAGTCGACGTCTTGATCACCCATGGCTCCGTGCAGGTAGCGGGCGTACACACCTTCGGTGATCACCGCGAGGCGCCAGCACGAGAACGCCATGTAGTAATCGATGCCCGATACGTCGCGTCCGGTGCGCAAGGCGTAGCGCTCGACCAGATCGTCGTAGCTCGGAAACCCTCCCGCCGACGTGGGATCGTTGGCGCGCACGTTCGCAGCTTGACCGTCGAACCAGTAGACGCCCAGGTACCCGACGTCGGCGAGGGGGTCGCCGAGGGTGCACAACTCCCAGTCGAGGACCGCGGTGATACGGCCCGCGCTCACGTCGGTGAGGCAGTTGCCGAAGCGGAAGTCGCCGTGGGCGATCGACACGCCGTGTTGCACCGGCACACGGGTGCGAAGGGCCGCCGCGACTTCGTCGATCGCGGGAAGCTCGCGTGTCTTGGAGTTCTCCCACTGCGTCGACCAGCGCTTCACCTGCCGCTCGATGTAGCCCTCGCGCTTGGCGAAGTCGCCGAGACCGACCGCGTCGATGTCGACCGCGTGCAGATCGGCGAGCACGTCGATCAGGTGCTCGGCCGCATGGCGGCGCAGATCCAACGAGAGCTCGGCCGCCTTCTCCACGCTGTCGAGCACCACGCCATCGACGAATCCCATGACGTAGAACGGTGCGCCATTGACCTCCACATCGGTACACAGCCCGAGCGCGGGTGGCACCGGGACGCCCGTGAGTCCGACGGCGGCGATCACACGGTGTTCACGAGCCATGTCGTGAGCGGTGGCCAGCACGTGACCGAGCGGAGGTCGACGCAGCACGAAACGCGCACCATCTGCCCCGGTGACCATGAACGTGAGGTTGGATCGCCCACCGGCGATCAGGTCGAACGTGAACGGCGCAATGGCACCGGCGATGTTCGCCGACAACCAGCGGGTGACGGGTCCGCGGGCGATGCCGCGAGGATCGTCGGTCGGCGGGACGAGAGCGGTCATGGCGGCCCACCGTAGTGAAGCTCAGCTCGCCGTGTTCAGCCCGGGCGGGAGACCCCGACGACCTTGCCCCAATTCACGGCGACGATCTTCACGACATCGCCGGTGGCAGGCGCATGAATCATCATCCCGCCACCGAGGTACAACGCGACGTGCCCGATCGGTGCGTAGTAGAAGATGAGGTCGCCGGGCTGCGCCTCGTCCTTCGGGACATGAGGGGTGGAAGCGAACTGCGCTGCCGACTGATGGGGCAGGTACACCCCAGCCTTGCCCCATGCATACTTCGTGAGCCCCGAGCAGTCGAACGCCACACCCGGTGACGACGCGGCGAACTTGTACGGCACGCCGAGCTGGCCCTGGGCTGCGCTCGTCGCGATCCCGGCGGTGGAAGCCGGCGCCGGCACCGACGGTGCCGGAGCGGGTGCCGGAACGGCGGGTGCTCCGGCGCCAGCGGTGCCGGCACCGCTGGAGCTCGCGCCACCGTTGGCGGGCGCCGCCGCGCCGCCTCCACCCAGGGATGTGGTGCTGGCTGCCGCTGCTTGTTGCTGGGCCGCGACAGCAGCAGCAAACCTGGCTGAAGCTTCGGCGGCAGCGGCTGCGGCTCGGCGCTCTTGCTCGTCGATGATCGCCTGGCCGAGCTCGACCTGGGCCTGTGCGTACTTCTGCTGCAACTGCTCGGTCAGGGCCTCGCCTTGCTGCTGCTTGGCCTCGAGCGACGTGATCAGGGCGGCCTGCTCGCTCTTCTTCGCATCGAGAGCGGCCTTGTCCTCGGTGAACTGCTCGACCATCACGAGCATCTCGTCACTGGTGCCGGCGCCTTGGTCGAGCGCCACCCGGGACAGTTCGTTGCGTTCCAGATCGTCGGTGACGCCCTCGGCAGAGGCGAACAGCGGGGTGAGTCCCGAGGAGCCACCGGACATGAACTTGTCGACGGCGATGTCGGCCAGCTGACCTTGCAAGGTGGCCAGATCGGCACTCTGGGCGTCGACACGCACCTGAGCATCCTGGATCTCGATCGTCAGTTGGTCGATGCGGTCGAGGGCCGCGGCATGGGCCTCTTCCAACTCACCGAGCTGGTTGTCGAGCGCATCGAGCTCGTCGGCGATCTGATCGACCCGACGGCGCTGGTCGTCGACCTGGTCGGCTCGCACGTCGGGTGCTGCGACGGTGGTCGCGAGGGCCACGAGTGAGACTGCTGCGCAGACAGCGCGACGACGAGACCAACTCCGCATGACGGCAACAGTGTACCGATGTTACGAACGGATGTCGAAAACGACCGTTTCGTGACAGGTAGCTCGTTCCTCGCCGTCGTCACTCCCGCGTTCGTTGTTCCTCCGGCTCGTTCCTCGCCGTCGTCACTCCCATTCGATGGTGCCCGGCGGCTTGCTGGTGATGTCGTACGCCACCCGGTTCACCCCGCTGACTTCGTTGATGATCCGGTTCGACATCGTCTCGAGGAGGTCGTACGGAAGACGGGCCCAGTCCGCAGTCATCGCGTCATCGCTGGTGACGGCGCGGATGATGATCGGGTGGGCATAGGTGCGCTCGTCGCCCATCACGCCGACCGAGCGGATGTCGGCCAGCACCGCGAAGGCCTGCCACAGCTGACGCTCCAGACCCGCGTTGGCGATCTCCTCGCGCACGATCGCGTCGGCGTGCTGCAGGATCTTCACGCGTTCGGGGGTGACCTCCCCGATGATCCGCACCCCGAGCCCGGGGCCGGGGAACGGCTGACGCAGCACGATCTCGTCGGGCAGGCCGAGCTCGTGCCCCAGCGTGCGCACCTCGTCCTTGAACAACGCGCGCAGCGGCTCCACGAGCTTGAGGGTCATGTCCTCCGGAAGACCACCGACGTTGTGGTGGCTCTTGATCACCGCAGCGGTGCCGTCGCTGCCACCACTCTCGATGACGTCCGGGTACAGCGTGCCCTGGACGAGCCACTCGGCGTCGCTCAGGCCTCCCGTGTGCTCTTCGAAGATGCGCACGAACAGCTCCCCGATGATCTTCCGCTTCGTCTCGGGATCGGTGACCCCGGCGAGTTTGTCGAAGTAGCGCTCACCGGCGCTCACGTGGATGAGCTCGATGCCCATGTTGCGCTTGAAGGTCTCGACCACTTGATCGCTCTCGTTCAACCGCATGAGACCCGTGTCGACGTAGATGCACACGAGCTGCGCCCCGATGGCGCGGTGGACCAGCGCCGCCGCGACAGCCGAGTCGACGCCACCGCTCAGGGCGCAGATGACCCGACCGGAGCCGACGCGCCCTCTGATCGCCGCGACCTGCTCTTCGATGATCGACGCCATCGTCCATGTCGGTTCGCACCCGGCGAGCGTGTGGAGGAACCGCTCGATGACCTGAGCCCCGAAGGGTGAATGCACCACTTCGGGGTGGTACTGCACGCCCCAGATCCTTCGATCGGGGTTCTCGAGCACGGCCACCGGCGCATCGGGTGTGCTGGCAGTGGCAACGAAACCGCTCGGCGCTTCGGTGACGGCATCGAAGTGGCTCATCCACACGTCCTGCTCGGCTGGGATCTGGCCGTCGAACAATGTGGAGGTGGACCCCTCCGTGCGGGTGAGCTTGGCCCGGCCGTACTCGCCGCGCATGCCACGGCCCACCGTGCCGCCGAGTTGCTGGGCGATCAGTTGCGCGCCGTAGCAGATGCCGAGGATCGGGACGCCGAGGTCGTAGATCGCCGGGTCGAGCGTCGGCGCTCCCTCCACGTGAACGCTCTTCGGGCCTCCCGACAGGATGATCGCACCCGGGTTCTTGGCCTTCACCTCAGCTGCCGTGATCCGGTGCGGGACGATCTCGGAGTACACACGGTGTTCCCGCACGCGCCGGGCGATCAGCTGGGCGTACTGAGCTCCGAAATCGACGACCAGGACCGGTCGGTCGATGGCGTGCTCGGCGTTGTCGGCGGGACCGGGAGGCATCCGACGATGGTACGCGGTACACGACGACGGGACACCGCTTCCGCACGGCGATCGACGGCACCGGGCCGGGTGTGGCGGCCTTCGGCACGAAGCGGTGCCTGCACCGCGCGGGTGCAACGATGAGAGCGTGATCGTTCACCTCCACCCCCGACACCTCGTGGCCGCGACGGTCCTGTCGCTGTCCGCGCTCTCGTCGGGATGCGGGCGCGACTCCTCCACCACGGCGACCACGGTCGAACAGCGTGCGGCCACCGAGGCCATGGGCACCAATCCGTTCATCCCTGACGACGTGAACATCGGCGATTGCGTCAGCTCGATGCCACGGCCGGGATGTGGCAACGAGATCCGCGGGGACTCCCATTCGATGCTCACCTTCGGTGCGCTGGTCGCCGGGCTGACGTTCATCGGGTGGCGGATCGTCCGTGGCACTCGACGAGGTCGCGGTCGCCGCGATCTGGTCGATGATGCACCCACCGAGTCGAAGCCAACCGGCTGATGCCGACCAGCTCGGCCGACGACTGAGGCCACCCAGCTGGACGAGGTGACGGACGGGTCAGCGCCACACGCCGAACAGGTCGACCACCAACTGTGTGCCGGCGGACGCGTACACACATCCATAGCCTCGCGACGAGCTCATCAACGCTGCGCCGGCGGTGGTCTCCGCCGCGCCGAAGTTCGCGTTCGACGTGCCCGGCCACGGCTGGCTGAGACAGGAGTACGCCGTGAGATAGCCGGGGGCCTCGGTCTGCGTGGCGGTGAGGTTCACCTGCGCGGCCGAGAGGGCGCCGAGAGCAACCAGGTCCGACAGGTTCGATTGATGCGACGGCCGCGAGCCATCGCGCGTGTCGAGCAGCCGCTGCGGTGTAAGCGCTGCGTACCTTGCCCCGCCGCCCGTTCGGTACTCGCCGAGCAGATCGACCACCAGATCGGTGGCCTGCAACGAGAACAGGCACACCTTGCCGTTCGCGCCGACCCGCACGTTCACCAGGTTCGGTCGGGTCACCCCGGCCTCAGGATTGAGGTTCGACACCATCGGCCTCACACCGCCGCATGGCCACGCCGTGACGTAGCCGTCTGCTCCCGGGTCGACGGCGGTGATGCCCAGTGCCACCGCTGCCGTGGCCGATCCCGGCGTGGTGACCGCCACTTCCAGCACGCCTCCGGCCGACAGGCGCGAACCACCCTCACCCGTGCGGGTATCGGCCAGGCGCCGTGCAGTCGGCACGAGTCCGGTCGTCGACGTGGTGGTCAACCATCCGTTCAGGTCGACCACGAGGTCGGTGGTCCCGAGCGATGTGAAGCACACCCGGCCATCGCCGACAGGCACGATCGCTGCGTTGGTCACGACGCGGCCCGTGGCAGGGTTCACGTTCGAAGTGGGCGGTTCAGAGGACGTACAGGGGAACGCCCGCACCCATCCCTCCTGGGCCGAGCCAGCAGTCGTGAGGTTCACCGCGACAGCCGTCGCGCCTGCAGGCATTCGCCCGCGGAGATCGAGCACTGCGGTTGTGCCCCCGCGCAGGGTTCCGAAGACCGCTCCGGGCTCACGTGTGTCGACGAGGCGTTCGGGATCGACCGGCACGAAACCGGCGTTCGCCGTGCCCGCGGGGAACGCCGGCGGCGTCGCACCGGCCAGCGCAGAGGGAGGTGCCGGAACGTCGAAGGTGTGGAACGTGGGTCGATACAGCCAGGCGTTGTCACGCCACAGATCGAAATCGCCACCGCTCGACAGCGCGACAATCATCTTGCCGTTCTCGTCGAGCCACGGCATCAGGAACGCTCCGTAGTTGCCGCACGTGCCGCACTTCATCTGACTCGCGACCGAGCGCGTGACCACGGTGGTCCACGGCCCCTGCGGCGCGGGGGCTCGATCGATGATGAGCCGCGAACCCCACCATTCGTTCTCCTTGGTCACCGACACGTACACATCGCCGAACCACTGCACGCTCATCGGGTTGGCGACGTTGCGCGACACGACCGGCACCGCCGCGGCCGAGTTCGATGTCCAGCCCGACCCGTTCCAGTACTCCGGCGGCGCGACGAAGTTCCCCTTCGGGACGCGAGCGAGGTACGTGTGCGGCATGCACGCCGCATCGAACTGACCGATGTTGTTCACCGGGCTCACGAACTGGCGATAGCAATGGCTGTACAGGTAGCTCCATCGATCGTTCGAGGCGACCGACCAGCCATAGAGACGGTTGGATGCATCGGGCGCCGGCTCGAAGTAGAGCTGCTGCAACGTGTTGCGGTCGAGGATCGCGATCCAGGTCCGTACGGGCGCTGCCCCGAACCCCGCACCGCCGCCGCTCGGGTTGTTCATCTCCGCCATGAAGATCCAGAGGTTCCCGTCGATCCCGATCTCGCCGTCCATCGGCCAGAACCACGTCCTGCCATCGACGGTCTGCGCATCGCCGATGAGATCGCGACCGCGGGCACCGAGGATCGTGAAGCACTCCCCCTGCTGCACCAGACCCGCATTGTGCGCGGCGTTCGTCGGGCTGCCGTCGGCGACGTCGTTGCGCAGGTTCTCGTCATTGCTGAAGTGGAGGTCTTGGAACATCCAGAAGATGCGACCATCGGGCAGCGGATAGGCGTGCGGATAGTCGCCGCCGCCGAAGCCCTGCGTTGCCCCGGTGGCGCCGAGGCCGGGACCGGCAAACGCGGCATCGAGCCGAGCCTCGTCGAGACCGCCGCGGCCACAACCGGGGGCTGCCTCGGCCACGCCTGCCGAGCCGGATGCGACGAGTGCGCCCGCGAGCGTCGACACGACCAGCATCACCTTCAGGGACAGCACCAGCGACAATTGTGCCAGGAACGACCGCGTCGGGATCGACGGAATGGCGCGTCGATGTCGGGTCACGACACCTGCATCGGCACCGAGCTCGCCGTGCACGAGTCGAGGCATCGTGCAGATCCCACCGAGCGCGCGGCACGATCGCTCGGCACGACCGCGCCCGGTTCGCCGTCGAATCAGTGCGTGAGCAGGTCGCTGCAGAACGCCACGGTGCCGCTCACCAGAGCGTGCGGCGCCTCCCATGGCACGAAGTGTCCACAGTCGCGGAGCAGGAACGGGCCGACGTGGCGGGCGAACACCTGAGCAGCCATGAGATCGAACGACGGGTAGATCACGTGGTCGCTCGTGCCGAACAGCACCAGTGTCGACGTGTGATCGTTGCGGCCGAACAGGGTGGGCTCGCTGCGGGCGCGATCGTGGAAGCTGCTCTCGTAGCCACCGAAACTGGCTCGAATGTGCGCTGCGTCACCGAACGGTTCGGTGTGGAAGTCGACCTCGTCCGGGATCGAAAAGGCACCGGGATGGGCCCAGAAGCGGCTCGTGTAGAAGGTGGCGATGTAGCGCCGGCGCATCTCCATCGTCGTCAGCTCGGCGGCCAGACCATCGGCGTCGAGGCCTTGGCGGAGGAAGTAGTCGGCGGCCTCGCGTGACGCCCTCGTGTTCGGGATGCCCGCCATCGCATCCTTCAGGAACGGCAACGGCGAATTGAACAGCACCATGCGATCGACCCAGTCCGGGTGACGCAACGCCAGGTCCTGGATGACCGGGCCGCCGAGGTCACCTCCCAGCAGCACCACTCGCTCATGACCCAACACGTCGTGCACCAAGGCGTACAGATCGCGGGCATGGCTCGCCACGTCATGGAACCCGTCGGGGCCGACGTCGCTGTCTCCGAAACCGCGCAGGTCGGGCACGATGACCTCGAAGCCTGCCGCGGCAAGGGGCTCGATCACACGCCAGAACACCCGCTTGCTCTCCGGCCAACCGTGCACGCACACCAGCGGCACGCCACCCGCACCCTCGTGCACGAATGCCTGCGAGAACCCTCGAGGTGTCGCACGGCGAACAGCGAAGCGGTCGGGGTCGATGTCGGGGCGCACGAGCGGAATGTATGCCCGACACCCACTGGGCACTCGATCGGAGCAAGTGACAACATGCATCCATGAAGCGCGCCGCGACCGACACCCATCACCTGCACGCCAGGGTGCGATGAACGCCGACGAGTTCCGTGTGCACGGCAAGGCACTGGTCGACTGGGTGGCCGACTACCTCGAGACGATCGAGTCGAGGCCGGTGTCATCGAGCGTGCGGCCCGGCGAGGTGCGCGCTCAACTCCCCGAGCACCCTCCCACCGAGCGCGAGCCGTTCGAGGCGGTGTTGGCCGACATGGACCGCGTGATCGTGCCCGGCCTCACTCACTGGCAGCACCCAGACTTCTTCGCGTTCTTCCCCGGCAACTCGTCGTACGCCTCCATTCTCGGTGAGCTCGCGTCGGCCGGCCTCGGCGTCCAGGGCATGAGCTGGGCCACCAGCCCGGCGTGCACCGAGGTGGAGACGCTGATGATGGACTGGATGATCGATCTGCTCGGGCTCCCCGAGACGTTTCGATCGACCAGCGAACATGGCGGCGGAGTCATCCACGGATCGGCCAGCGAGGCCACGCTCGCGTCGATCCTCGCGGCTCGCTGGCGAATCTCGGGCGGTGCGATCAATCACATCGGCGACACCACCAACCTCGTCGCCTACTCGACCAGCCAAGCTCACTCGAGCATCGAGAAGGGATTGCGGATCGCCGGCATCGGCTCCGAACAGATACGCATCGTGCCGCACGACGATCACTTCGCGATGCGGCCTGACGAGTTCGCGACCATGGTGGCCGCCGACATCGCTGCCGGGCTCACCCCGTTCTGGGTGTGCTGCAGTCGCGGCACGACGAGCTCGTTGGCCTTCGACTCGACGGCGGAGATCGCACCGATCGCGCATCGGCACGGAATGTGGGTGCACGTCGACGCGGCCATGAGCGGCATCGCCGCGCTGGTGCCCGAGCTGCGCTGGGTGAACGACGGCCTCGACCTCGCCGACAGCTACTGCACCAACCCGCACAAGTGGATGGGGGTCGTCTTCGATTGCGATCTCTTCTACACCGCCGACCGCGCGGCGCTGCTCGGCGCGTTGAGCATCCTGCCCGAGTACCTCCGCTCCAAGGCGGCCGAGTCGGGCGCGGCGATCGACTACCGCGACTGGCAGATCCCGCTGGGACGCCGGTTCCGAGCGCTGAAGCTGTGGTTCACGATCCGCACCGGCGGTGCGATCGACGCGGTCGACATGATTCGCCGGCATGTCGCCGCGACACAGGCACTTGCCGCGCTGGTGAACGACGACGAACGATTCGATGTGGTCGCACCTCATCCACTGAATCTGCTCTGCATGGCCCTGCGCTCGGGCAACGAGGCCACGGACTCGCTGATCGAGCGGGCCAACGACACCGGCCGAGCGCTGTTCACGCGCACCGTGCTCGACGGTCGCGTGACCCTGAGGTTCTCGATCGGCGGCCGGACGACCGAGGAACGGCACGTGATGGCCGGTTGGGAGCTGCTCCGTTCGCTCGCCGAGTAACCTCCGCCGTCCGCTTCCGTATCATCCGCGGCGAATTGTGACGATGAACGACGACCGCCCTCACCGCAGCCACGAGCCCTCCAGAACAGACGAGCAATGGATGCGACGCGCCATCGAGGTCGCCGCGACGGCCCGGCTGCGCACCGCGCCGAACCCATGGGTCGGCGCCGTGCTCGTGTGTGTCGATGGCCGAGCGTTCGAAGGCGCCACCGAGCCATCCGGGCAACGGCATGCCGAACGGGTCGCCATCGATGCAGCTGCGACGGCCGGCGCCGACACCACGGGCGCCACGATCTACACCACGCTCGAACCCTGCTCGCACCACGGCCGCACACCCCCGTGCGCCGAGGCGCTGGTGAGCGCCGGAGCCCGGCGTCTGGTGTTCGCGATCGGCGATCCTGATCCGCGGGTCGCCGGCACCGGGCATGCGATGGTGGCGGCCGCCGGGATCGAGGTCGATCATGGCGTTTGCGCCGATGCGGTGACCGACCAACTTCATCCCTATCTCCATCACCGACGCACGGGTCGCCCGTACGTCGTGCTCAAGCTCGCTGCCACGCTCGACGGGCGCACCGCCGCCGCCGACGGCACGAGCCAGTGGATCACCGGTCCCGAGGCGCGGGCCGAAGTCCATCGCCTCCGGGCCGAGAGCGGCGCCGTGATCGTCGGCGCGGGCACGGTGCGAGTCGACAACCCGTCGCTCACCGTCCGCCACGTCGACGGACCCGATCCCCGGCGCATCGTGCTCGGTCACGCTCCCCCCGGAGCCAAGGTCCACCCCTGTCTCGAATGGACCGGAACCGTGCCGGATCTGCTGGACGAACTGGGCGCTGACGGCGTACTGCAAGTGCTGGTGGAAGGCGGCGCCACGGTGGCGGCGAGCTTCCACAGGGCCGGAATCGTCGACCGCTACGTCGTGCACCTCGCACCGGCGTTCATGGGTGGCGACGACGGACCGGCGATGCTGGCCGGACTCGGAACGACCACCATCGGCAAGCTGCAGCGCGGCCGGATCGTCTCCATGCGTCTCCTCGGTGATGACCTCGAGATCCAGCTCGTCCCCTCGGAGAAACCATGAACACACGTCCTCACACCGCCGATGCAACCAACGAACCCGTTCGCATCGGCGTGGCCGTGGTGCCCACGACATGGGGCTCGTTCACCTGCGTCGCATACCGTGGCGCAGTCGACGGGATCGAGCACCTCGCGTTCGTCTACGGCCCGCTCGAACGTCTCGCCGCCGGTGAGCCGGTGCTGGTCCGAGTGCACAGCGAATGCCTCACCGGTGATGTCTTTGGTTCTCGCCGTTGCGACTGCGGACCGCAACTCTCGGCAGCGATGACCGACATCGCCGCGCACGAGTGCGGCGTGGTCGTGTACCTACGCGGGCACGAAGGGCGCGGCATCGGGATCGGCGACAAGATCCGGGCCTACTCGCTGCAGGACCGGGGACTCGACACGGTCGACGCCAATCTCGAGCTCGGCCTGCCGGTCGACGAGCGCGACTACGACATCGGGGCCCGCATCCTCGTCGATCTGGGCATCCGCGAGCTTCGCCTGATGACCAACAACCCCGCGAAGGCCGACGGGCTGGCGGCCCACGGTCTGCGGCTGGTCGAACGCGTGGCTCTGCCGTCGAACACCACCGTCGAGAACATCGGGTATCTCCGCACCAAGCGCGACCGCCTCGGGCATCTCCTCGACCTCGACGACGGCCCCACAACGTCGTGATCCTCGGGTTGCGGCGCCGCCGAACGCTCGGTTGACTCCGCCGCCCCCGCTGCTCATCCGAATGCTGCGGGGGTTGGAGGAGCACCATGCGGTTCACGAACCGTGTGCTCGTCGCGGTCACGAGCTTCCTGACCGTTCTCTCGCCGGCGCTCAGCGGCCCCCACCTCGCTCGTGCCACTCCTGCCACCGGTGGTTCTGCGGCCGGCGACATCGCCTTCGTCGAGCAGGTGATGTTTCACACGAGCATCGCCGACTTCGCACGGCTGACAGGTCATGGCGACCCATGGTTCGACTGGACGACCGACGGCTGTTCCGCGCCGTTCATCGGCTCCACCGGCCGCACGTTCGACTTCCGAGCGCCATGTCGACGCCACGACTTCGGCTACCGCAACCTCGCGCGCATGGAACAGCGGTACGGCTCGGGTGCCACCTTCTGGAACGCGAGCAGCCGCCTCCGCGTCGACCGGCAGTTGCGTGCCGACATGACGGAGCACTGCCGGTCCCGTCGATGGCTCGATCGTCCTTCGTGCCTCGCGTGGGCCGACACGTTCTACGCCGCCGTCCGGGTGGCCGGCGGCCCCTGATCGGTCCGACCAGCGACCCTCACCAGGCAGGGGCTCACCAGGCAGGGGCTCACCATGCAGGGGCTCACCAGGCAGGGGCTCACCATGCAGGGGGCTCCGGCTCGTCCACACCGTGAGCGAGCCGGAGCAGCTGGTGCAGGATCCGAGCGGTGGCACCCCAGATCGTCTCGTCGTCGAGCTCGAAGAAGTGGATCGGCCGCTCGAGATCGCCGATGCCCCACCATTCTTCGCGATAGGTGTCGGCGCGGGAGAGCTCGCCCAGCGGAACCCACAGGATGCGGTCGACCTCGGCCGCATGCGCGGTCAGCGCAGGTCGGATGGCCACCGTGGCAACGACCGGCACGATGTAGCTGTTGCTCACGACGGTCGACAGGTGATCGAGCTCGCCGTGCACCTCGACGGATGCCGGATCGAGATCGACTTCTTCCCACGCCTCGCGCAACGCTGCCTGACGAGGCGTCTCGCCGTCATCCACGCGCCCTCCGGGGAAGCTGATCTCACCCCGATGGTTGCGCAGGTGCTGGGATCGCTTCGTGAACAGCACCTCGGGTCCGGTGGGACCGTCGTGCAACACGATCAGCACCGCCGACGGGCGCGCACCTGCGAAGGTCGGCACGGCGTGTGCCGGTTCGCGGGAGCCGACGAGCGAGACGAGATCGTCCAACCCCATCGCGACCTGGCTCCGGCGGGCCCACGGCGCCGCCGGGCCGAGGCGCCACCCATCGGGGCGGGGGATGTGCTGAGCACCGCCGCGACGCGGTGCGCCGCCCGTCACGAGACCCTCACGAGACCCTCACGAGACGGACTCGACCTCGACGTGACCCTGGCTCGGTCCGATCGCAGATCAGTCCGCGGCGGCCGAGGGCGATGGAGTCCAACCGCTGTCGCGCAGCTCGGCGAGCACGGTGTGCAGGCCCGCCGTCTTCAGCTTGGACAGCACCTTGCCCGGAGTCTCGGCCCCGCTCTCCCACTCGTCCCATGCCGCGATGAGCTTGCTGAGGTCGGGAGCGGGGATGTCGAACGCCATAGGTGCGAGGTTACCGTCAGGACTTCTTCCAGCGCTTGGCTGCGTTGATTCCGTCGCCGACCATGCGGCCGGCTCGACGTCCGATCTCGGTGCCCACGCCGCCCTCGGCAGCCACCGTCGTGCGACGCTGCTTCTCGGCGAAGCTGCTCTGCCACCAGACGAAGCCCATCACCGCAGCGATCGCGAGCACCACGATCCGGGCGCCGCCGTCGACTTCGATCCACGGCTGGACCGCCATCACCACGATGGCGATGATCACCAACACGTCGACGATCCGATGGGTGCGCCGGCTCACCACCCGGAACGCCGACAAGGCGCCGTCTCGAACCGTGCTGGCGTTCGCGAGTACCAGGAACCCGGCGACGGCGGGAACGACCGGTTGCGGGCTCTGCAGGCCCTGTGCGACCAGCACGCCACCCAGCACGTATTCGACCAACTGATGCATCCAGAAGGGTCGCTTGCCCGAAGCACCACGATCCCGGTTCGATGCCACGGATCGCAGGCTACCCGTCGGTGACGATTGGTCAGCGGCGACGCTCACGGCACACCCGCCGGGATTCCTGGATCCGCGGCTCGAAAAGCACGACACCCCCGGTGCCACGAGGGCACCGGGGGTGTCGAGCGGGGGGATCGCACGTGACAACCCACCCATGGTTCATTGCATTCCCGTGCGGCGGACCGCGGTCAGGAAGCTGGGATCACATCATGCCGCCCATGCCGCCCATGCCACCCATGCCGCCGCCACCGGGCATCGCCGGTGCCGACTTCTCGGGCTTGTCGGCCACGAGGCACTCGGTGGTGAGCACGAGGGCTGCGATCGACGCTGCGTTCTGCAGCGCAGCGCGGGTGACCTTGGCCGGATCGATGATGCCGGCCTTTACCAGGTCGACCATCTCACCGGTCGCGGCATTGAGGCCGGTGGAACCGGTCGCTGCCTCGACCTGCTGCACCGTGACGGCGCCTTCGAGGCCAGCGTTGTCGGCGATCAGGCGAGCAGGGGCAACGAGTGCTTCCCACACGGTCTTGGCGCCGGTTGCCTCGTCACCCTCGAGTGTCTTGATCAGCTCGGCGACCGCCGGGCGAGCACGCAGGAGAGCGGTGCCGCCACCGGCGACCACGCCCTCTTCGATCGCTGCACGAGTGGCCGACACCGCATCTTCGATGCGGTGCTTCTTCTCCTTGAGCTCGACCTCGGTGGCTGCGCCGACCTTGATCACGGCAACGCCGCCGGCCAGCTTTGCGAGACGCTCCTGGAGCTTCTCGCGATCCCAGTCGGAGTCGGTGTTCTCGATCTCGGCCTTGATCTGGCTGATCCGACCTTGGACATCGTCGGAGTTGCCGCCGCCATCAACGATGGTCGTGTTGTCCTTGGTGATGATTACGCGCTTGGCAGTACCCAGCAGGTCGAGTGTCGTGTTCTCCAGCTTGAGGCCGACGTCTTCGCTGATGACCTGACCGCCGGTGAGCACTGCCATGTCCTGCAGCATCGCCTTGCGACGATCGCCGAAACCGGGAGCTTTCACAGCGGCAGCTTGGAACGTGCCGCGGATCTTGTTGACGACGAGCGTAGCGAGTGCCTCACCCTCGAGGTCTTCGGCGATCAGCACCAGCGGCTTGCCCGTCTTCATCACCGCTTCGAGCACGGGGAGCAGCGACTGAACCGTCGAGATCTTGCCCTGGTTGAGCAAGATGAAGGCGTCTTCGAGCACCGCTTCCTGGCGCTCCGTGTCGGTCACGAAGTACGGCGACAGGTAGCCCTTGTCGAACTGCATACCTTCCGTGAACTCGAGCTCGGTGCCGAACGTGTTCGACTCCTCGACCGTGACGACACCGTCTTTGCCGACCTTGTCGATTGCATTGGCGATGACCTCGCCGACAGACGAGTCGGCTGCGGAAATGGTGGCGACAGCGGCGATCTGCTCTTTGTCTTCGACCTCTTTGGCCTGCGACTTGATCGACTCGACGGCGGCGGCCACAGCCTTCTCGATACCCTTCTTGAGGCCCATCGGGTTGGCCCCGGCGGCGACGTTGCGCATGCCGTGGTTGACCATGGCCTGGGCGAGCACGGTGGCGGTGGTGGTGCCATCGCCGGCGACGTCGTTGGTCTTGGTGGCGACTTCTTTCACCAGTTGAGCGCCCATATTTTCGTATGGGTCGTCGAGCTCGATTTCCTTGGCGATAGACACGCCGTCGTTGGTGATGGTCGGTGCGCCGAACTTCTTGTCGAGCACGACGTTGCGGCCCTTCGGCCCCAGAGTGACCTTGACCGTGTCGGCCAACTTGTTGACCCCGGCCTCGAGGGCGCGACGCGCCTCGTCGTCAAACTTCAGTTGCTTTGCCATGTTGTCGTCAGCTCACTTGCCGACGATCGCCAGCACGTCGCGGCTGGTGAGGATCAACAGATCGTCGCCGTCGATGGTGACTTCGGTGCCGCCGTACTTGGAGTACAGGACGGTGTCGCCGACCTTGATGTCGAGCTTGGCGTGGGTGCCCTTGTCGTCGCTCCAGCGGCCGGGGCCGACAGCCAGGACTTCGCCCTGCTGCGGCTTCTCCTTGGCGGTATCGGGGATGACCAGACCGGATGCGGTGGTCTGCTCGGCTTCGTTGGGCTTGACGACAATTCGGTCATCGAGGGGCTTGAGATTCATGGGTGCGGGCCTCCGTTGGCATGGGCACTCGGACGGTGAAAGTTACGTATTTGGGATTTCATATCGCGTTAGCACTCGGCTACCGCGAGTGCCAATCCTAGGCGCTGGGCCGGGCCGTTAGCAACCGGGAGGCGAGAGTGCGAACCAACCTCGGGCAGGATCGGCGCTGGTGCGCG
>JAYUSX010000012.1:0-6308 GCA_043755475.1 Actinomycetota bacterium | reverse complement strand
TCGATGCCCTCGTCGATCGGCTCGCGCGCGACCTGCACGACTACCAATCGGCCCGATACGCCGATCGGTTCCGCGGGGTCGTGGCCCGCGTGTCCCGGACGGGCGATGCTGTCTTCACCGCTGCGGTCGCCACACCCTTCGCACACGCGCTGATCGATCACGAGCTTCCAACCGGGTTGGACGACACGTCCTCGCTTGCGGTCGCGGCGCAGTTCGGCGGCACATCGCTGGTCGTGGATGAGGACGGTGGTACCGCTGACGCCGGACAACGCCTGCTGTGCGTCGATGATCTTCGACCGAGGCCACACGTCGACGCCCATCGGCAGCGTCACCCCCCGGTACCTGGAAGGGTCGTCGGTCGTGATCAGTACGCGGCGCACACCCTCGGCGAGGAACACCGTCGCCAGCGCCGGCACGTCGAGCTGCCCGGTCGGCAGTTGGCCGCCGGTCATCGACACCGCACCGTTGTAGAGCACCTTGTAGGTGATGTTCGTGCCGCTTGCCACCGCGGCCCGAACGGCGAGCATTCCCGAGTGGAACAAGGTGCCATCGCCGATGTTCTGGAACAGGTGTGGAGCATCGATGAACGGCGCCATGCCGAACCACTGGGCGCCTTCGTTGCCCATCGCGGTGACACCGACGATCTCCCCGAAGGGCCCCTGCTCCATCAGCATCACCATCGTGTGGCACCCGATGCCACCACCGACGAGGGCGCCTTCGGGGGCTCGCGTCGAGGTGTTGTGCGGACATCCTGAGCAGAAGTACGGCGTGCGGTTGATGGTCAACGGGATGAGGTTGCGTGCTCCGAGTGCAGCGGGCGCGGGCGCCAGCCGCTCGGAAGGCAGCCGCTGCTCCAGCCGAGCGCGCAGCCGGGGGCCGATGATGTCGGCGGTGAGCGACCCCGTCGGCGGGAGCAGCGGAGAACCGTCAGGTGCGCGCTTGCCGCACACGACCGGCCGCTGCGCCAACGGGTACAACGCTTCGATCACGCGACGTTCGAGGAGTGGGCTCTTGTCCTCGACGACGATCACCTCGGTGAGTCCGTTCGCGAAGTCGCGAACGGTGGCTGTCTCGAGCGGTGCAGGCATCCGCAGCCGCAACAGCCGCACTCCTGCGTCCCGAAGATCGGCGTCGGTGCGAAGCCCGAGCACTCTCAGCGCCTCGCGCGTCTCGTTGTACGTGCTGCCGCTCGCCACGATGCCGATCCAATCGTGAGGCCCGCGCACGGCGACCGAGTTGAGCCGGTTGATCGCGCCGTACTGTCGCGCCACCTCGAGGCGCACCTCGTGGATCTCGCGCTCGACGTCGAGCGTGAACGGCGTCAGCAGGCGACCGGTCGGCGTCGGTCGAAACGGCACACGCCCGGCTGCACTGTCGATCTCGATCTCCGGCATCAACGGCACGACACGGTCGGGGTGCAGCTCGACCGTCCCGGTGCCGTCGGCGACCACCTCCATCACCTTGATCGCGCTCCAGAGCCCCGATGCCCGAGACAAGGCCACCGCGTGGCGGCCGAGATCGACAGCGTCCTGAACGTCACCGGGGAACAGCACCGGCATGCCGAGATCGGCGAGCGACCCGTCGCTCGACGATGGCAAGGTGGAGCTCTTCGCGCTCGGGTCGTCGCCGACGAGTGCGACCGCTCCGCCGAGGCGCGCCGTGCCGGCGAACATCGCATGGCGCAGCGCATCGCTGGCCCGATCGAGCCCCGGGGTCTTGCCGTACCAGATGCCGATCACGCCGTCGTGTCGGCATGAATCGAGAGTGACGCTGAGTTGGGAACCCATCACGGCGGTCGCGGCGAGCTCTTCGTTCATCGCCGGTTGGTGGACGAGGTGAAGCCCCTCGGCCGCGGCGAATCTGGCGACCGCGGTGGCGTCGCGGTCGTACCCGGCGAGCGGGCTCCCGGGGTAGCCCGTGACGAACGCTGCCGTTCGGAGACCGGCGGACCGGTCGATTCGCAGCTGCGCGAACGGCAGCCGCGCCAGAGCCTGCGAGCCGCTGAGGAAGACGACACCCTCGTCGAGCAGGTACCTGTCGTCCAGCTGATACGGCGCTGACCGTTGCGGCGTCGGCGAGGCATCCGGATCATGGAGGACCACGACCGCAGTCTGGCACTCTCGACACGGCATCGTCGACGGCATCGGCGCGAGGCATCGGCGCGAGGCATCGGCGAGGGCATCGGCGACGCCGGGTCGGCGTCGGTACGATCGCGCACCGTGACCCCCGCCGTCATCGAGCTGCAACGAGCCGGCATCGAGTTCACCGTGCACGAGTTCGAGCACGATCCCGCCGAACGCAGCTATGGCTTGGCCGCTGCTCGAGCCCTCGGGGTGGAAGCCGATCGCGTGTTCAAGACGCTGCTGGTCGATGTGACCGGGAGCGGCGGCGGCATCTCGCACGTGGTCGGCATCGTTCCGGTGACGGCGCAACTGTCGCTGAAGGAACTCGCCGCCGCGGTGGGGGCCAAACGGGCCGACATGTGCGCTCCGGCAGCGACCGAACGACTCACCGGCTACGTCGTCGGCGGTATCAGCCCGTTCGGGCAGCGGAAGCGGCTGCGCACGGTCATCGACGAAACCTGTGAATGGAGCGATTCGATCTTCGTGAGCGGTGGTCGACGCGGGCTGGACATCGAGATCGCACCGGCGGCCCTCATGGGAGTGCTCGAGGCACGGGCAGCGCCGATCGCCGTCTGGTGACTCAGCGCAGCGAGTCGAAGTCGATCAGACGCTCGACGAAACGACCCGGATGCACCAGATGTGGGTAGTGGCCCTGGTCGGGCCACACCTCCACCGTTGCCGACGGAACCAGGGTGCGGAGCCAGTGGGTGTAGTCCTGGCCGGGGTCGATGCCATGGAGCGAGAGGTACGGCACGGTGATCGCGCCGGCGAGAGCTGTCACCGTGGCGTCGAGCTCCTCGGCGGTCGACTCGAAGACGGTGCCCCACACGCCGAGCACGACGGTCTGTTCGGCGCGACGCAGCGATCGCACTCGATCGGTCTCGCCGGCGTCGAGGGGTCCCATCATCGACTGGAAGACCAGGTCGATGGCCGTCGTGAACGACTCGTCGTCGCCTCGCAGCATCGGCTCGAGCTGGGTGAGCCCTGCCTTGAAGTCGGCGAGACGCAACGGCTGGTCGACGTTGATGACACCCCGCGGTCGTGCCACCGCCGCGAAGGCGCTCGCAACGATGCCGCCGAGCGAATGGCCGACGACGAGCGGCCCGGTGACCCCTGGCCCGGCCGTCGCCTCTGAGAAGGTCGCGGCGAACGTCTCGGCCACGTCGCTCGCGAACGTCAGCGGGTCGTACGCGTCGCCGGTCGGTGATTCGCCGTGGCCACGCAGATCGACGCTCATCACGTCGTAGTGCTCGGCAAGGGCAGGGATCAGCGGATCCCAGGTGCGGCGCGATTCTGTGATGCCGTGGATGAGGACCAACGCCGGTCCGCTGCCGGTGCGCTCGAAGGCGAGTTGCATGCCGTCACCGTAGGCGATGCACCCGGCCTCTTTCGGCGCTGACCCCATCGTCGGGGATCGGCGTCGGATCGTGTGGGAGGTGGCCGGTCAGGTGCGAAGGCCGGGGATCGAACGGCGGAGCGCCTCGATCTTGGCCACTCTGGTGAGTGCGGGAGGGTGGGTGGCGGCAAGGTGCTCGCGGAGGCCGCGGGGTCGATCCCCGCCGCCCATTGCCACGACGCGGCGGAGGGCGTTCGACAGCTGCGAACCGAAACCCAGCATCACTGCCCGCTGGTCGGCCTGGAACTCGGCGCCCCGACCGGTGACGTTCCCGGCGGCATTGGCGACGAGCAGACCGCTGAGGAACACCCACGACACCGCCGTCAGCGTCGTGCTCACGAGCCGCCCGATCGCGGTGAGCGCGAGCGAGTGGCGCGCATAGCTCAGCGTGGCCGCCGATGCGACGTTCTGGAGGAAGAAGCCGATCCGGGCGAGCAGCACCACCGGCACGCTGAGCCACTGGGCCACGGTGAGTGCCACGGTGTGGAAGCCGAGGTGATGGCTCAGCTCGTGCGCGAGCACGCCGGCCAGTTCGTCGCGCGGGAGGATTTCGACCGCGAGTGTGGTGACGATCACCAGGTGGCCCCCGCAGGCGAAGGCGTTCAGCTCGTCGGCAGGGAGCACGGCCAACACGTAGCGGTGGCGCGGCAGCCGAGCGGCTTGCAGGACGGACCGCCACGCCGTGTCGAGCCGCACCCGCTCGTCGCGGGTGGGCGGGCGTGCGCCGAGCAGCCGGGTGAGCAGAACCGTCTGGATCGGCCGGATGAACAAGACGACCGCGCCGGCCAGATATCCCAGGGCGAACCCGGTGAACGACACCTGCCACACGAGGTGGACCGCAAGCCAGAAGACCGCCAGTGCCACGAGCGAGATCGGCAGGACGATCAGGACGGGAACGAGAGCGGTGACCGCCGAGCTCTCCACCCGCCGTCCGCCGACATCCATCCGGACACGATACGAGCCGGAACCGATGTCGGCCCCTCGGGGCGGCGGCGTCGCCCGCGACCGGGCGCTCCGGTCAGCTCCGGTCAGCTCCGGTCACGGTGCCGGCGACCGCCGAGAGCGGTTCTCCACCACGCTTGGTGTGATCCGGTCCCTCACAACCATCAAGCTCTGGTCAAGGTCGACACGCGCCGTCGCAGGATCAAGAGTCGACCAAGACCCCTGGATGATCCGTGCATCGCCTGCTCAGCTTCATTAGCCTTGCTCTACGGGCCGCGCGTGCTGCGCTGCGAAACGATGTCAATAGGTGTGCAGCGTGGGGTGACGCCGGTCGTAGGCCGGGCCGTCGCTCCTCGACAACAGCGTCGTCGCGAGCGTCGCGGAAGGACGAGATTGGCGATTCGGGTCATGCAGTTGGTCGAGAACTCGGGTGTGACGAGAACGATCCGAGAGTTGCTCGACGACGCGCGCGCCTGCCAGGTCACCGACGAGACGGCGGCCCGTGCGATGGCCCAGCAAGCCCGGGTGCTGGCTCGTTCGACGGCCGACGCCGCCGGGGAGGCCGAGGCGCTCTATCGCCTCGCCGCGATCGCATATAGCGCGGGCGAACCCCATGATGCGTACGCCCTGGCGCTCGATGCGCGAGAACTCGCCCGCAAGTGCGGTGCGGTGATCATCGAGTCGTACGCGATCAACGCCATCGGCGTCATCCATCAAGACGCAGGCAACTTCACCGAAGCACTCGAGCACGGCCTCAAGGCCCTCGAGCTGTACCGCTCGACCGGCGACCGGGCCACCGAGGGGGCGCTGCTCAACGCGATCGCGTCCATCCATCATGAGCTCGGCGATTCCGACCGCGCCCTCGTGACGTTCGAGGCGGCGCTCAACGTCAGCAACGACGTCGAGCAGCGCGATGCCAGCTGGTACGCCAATCACGTCCTGATCCTGCACAACATGGCCGATGTTCGGGCCAGTCGCAACGAGCACCTGCTGGCGGTGAGCCTCGCCAGCGAGGCGCTCGAGCTGAGCCGCGAGCACGCTGTCGAGTACGTGCCGCTGCTGCTGACCATGCTCGCATCGGTGTACGTCGAGCTGCGCATGCTCGACGAGGCCGACGACTACCTCGACGAAGCCGACCGGCTGCTGAGCGACACGACCGCCGAGGCGGACAAGGACGCCGCCTTCGGTCTGGCGATGATTCGCGGCAAGGCTTCGATCGCACGTGGCGACCTGAGCGCAGGCGCCGACCATTACCGCAAGGCGGTCGATGTCGCCGTTGAATCGGTGTCGATGCCGCGACAGCTGTCCGCGCTGACCGCCCTCGCCGACTCGTGCAAGACGCTCGGCCGTTTCGAAGAAGCCCTCGCGTATCAGGAAGAGCGCTTCCGGGTGCACGAAGCCATCTACAGCGAAGGCGCCGATCTCAGGATCAAGACGTTGCAGGTGGCCCACGACACCGAGGCAGCTCGGCAGCAGGCCGAGATCCTCCGCCTCCGAACCGGCGAGCTCGAGGCCTTGGTGCGGGGTCGCACGTACGACCTCGAGGAGTACCAGCTCGAGGCGTTCCAACGTCTCGCTGTGCTGGCCGAGTTCCGCGACACCGATACGGGCGAACACACCATCCGTGTCGGCGACCTCTCCGCTCAGATCGCGACCGCGCTCGGCGAGCCCGCGGAGTGGGCCGCGCAACTGCGCCTCGCCGGACGGCTGCACGACATCGGCAAGGTCGCCGTGCCCGACTCGATCCTGATGAAGCCCGGCCCGCTCACCCCCGATGAGTTCGACGTGATGAAGACCCACACGACCATCGGGGCCGAGATCCTGTCGGGCAGCTCATCGCCTCTGAT
>JAYUSX010000011.1:0-6320 GCA_043755475.1 Actinomycetota bacterium | reverse complement strand
GATGCTTCGCTCGCGAACAGTGCGGCGAGCTGCTGATCGAGTGGCCCGAACGCGTGGTCGGTGTTCGAGTAGATGTTGAGGGCACCGACGGATCTGGCCGAGACGATGAGCGGCGTCGACAGGATGCTGGCGATTCCGTCTTGGAGTGCCCTCCGCACGAACTGTGGCCAGCGCGATTCCTCGGCGAGCGAATCGACGTGGAACCAGTGGCCCTCGGCGGCCGCGGACAGGCAGGGGCCCTGGCCGGTGGTGTATTGGTCGCGGTCCATCTGGGCGATGGTCTCGTCGCTGGCGGCGACGGTGGTGAGCCGACCGTGGCGGGTGAGTGACACGCTGACTCCGTCAGCGCCGCCGATGGTGGCTCGAGCGAGCGCCGTGACGAGGCGCAGCGTGGCGTCGATCACGTCGTTGCCGGCGGGGAACGCCGGTAGCCGGACCGCGTCGTGGGGCGTCGATTCGGCGCTCGCGCCGGTGACGGGTGTCGAGGCATCGCCGGAGTGCTGCTCAGCTCCGAGGGTGGTGGACCTCGGATCGCGCGTGCGACCTTCGATGAGATCGCCCATGCCGGCGATGTCGAGGATCCTGCGGATGATCGGCGAAGGGGAGCGAATCGTGAGGACGCCGCCGTTGTGGTGGAGACGGCTCGACATCGGGCCGATGACTCGCAGCCCAGGGGCGTCCATGACGTCGAGTTCAGCGAGATCGATGACGACGTGGCGGCGACCTGCGTCGAACAACGCGTCGAGCACACGTCCCAACGTCGGGGCAGTGAAGGTGTCGACGCCACCACGGAGGGCCACGACGACCTGTCGACCCGAGTACAGCGTCGTCAAGCCGAACGATATGTCGGTATCGACTCGGTCACTGTCAACAGCTCGATGCTCGATCACGAGGCGGACCCTCCCTGGGGACGAACGTAAACGGGTTGGCCATCGCTGGTGACGGTTTGCCTGTTCACATGTTCACGGTTGCGTCACGAGGTCGGTAGACCGCAGCGGGCCGAGCTTGGATCGGCGGTCTGACACATGATCTGCCAGGCCTGGCAACGTCGAACGGCTCGGTGTCATGGCGTCGGCGTGGAGGTCGTGCGATTCCTCGATCAAGGAACTGAGCGTTTGCTCGTCGATTCGGTGCTGTGTCGTCGAACTTCCCATTCTTCTTGCCCTTCATCTGGCTCACGGGTCTGATGCACCGAAGGTCGGTACCACCATCGCTACTTTGCCAAGGTGCAAAGCACCGGTCGAACTTCGATCGTCCCGTACCCGGCCACGTCGGGACTCAAACAACCAGCCTCGGGATCGCTGCCAATCGTGATCGGTGATCACCACCACGGCAGGCGTGGTGGAGGTGAAAATGGGTGGGCTGCCCGATCACGTCGCCGTCGCCGCCTGAGTCACGGTAGGTCTTCACGGTCTCGGCTGATGGGCTGGTCGCCCACATCCCGTCTGTGTTCAGCGGCGTGTTGTGCCGAGTCGTTCCCGCCAGCGGCCCATATGATGTCGATCGGGTGCGGTGAAGCGGAGAACAGCTTCGCGTTCTCGGCGATCGCTCCGAGCGTCGACCAGGCGAAGGGGCTGTGGCCTTGTGCAGTGGTGATGGGGTGGAAGTGGTCGGAGACGGTGACGAAGGAGAACCCGGAGTGTTCGGCCAACGCTGCGAAGCGGACGAGGTCCGATGCCTCGAACTCCTCGCTCAAGCAGGTGTATCCCTGCAGTTCTCTGTTCGGATTGACGTCTCGACGCATGAAGACTTGAAGCGGCTCGCCGCCGAGATGAACACCACGGTCGGCAACGCTGTGACGCTGGCGGTGCGCGCGCTTCAGCAGGATCGGATCGGATCTTCGGTCGCCGCTCGGGGACGACGAAGAGCTCTGGCTCGATGCCAACCTCGGGTGATGTCGTCGATCTCGACCTCGGTGCCCCGGAGGGCCGTGAGGCCGGGTTCCGGCACCCAGCGGTGGTGGTGACGGCCGCAGCGCATCCTCGATGCGTCACCGTCAGTGATTCACGTCGTGCCGTTGACCTCGACAACTCAGCCGTTCCACTCCGAGATCGTGCTCGTCCCCGACGACGCCAACGATCTGTGTGTCGCGTTCGCGGCGCAGTGCCAGCACGTCCGGTCGGTGTCTCCGCGTCGGGTCCTCCACGTCCAGGGAAACGTTGGCGTCGCAGCGTTGGCGCAGATCCGCGAGACGATCGCGGTGCTGCTCGACCTTCCCTGACGCGGCTCACTCGCTGCGTTGGGTGCCGATTGGTTTGGACTCATGCTCCGGCGACGAACGCGGCGACGAACGCGACGATGAGCGGCTGGTGGCCGCAATGGCTGATGCCGGTGGTGGCACCCATTACTGGCGGGCCGGATCGACGGCGCACCTCAGGTGTTCGCGGAAGATTTCGCCGGGCTCGCATCGGTGGTCGCGCAGAACATCTCCGTGGAGGATCCGACCGACCGATGCGGTGGGGGACTGTCTGGTGCTCAACGAATGCCCGATCACGGCGACCGACGGTGGAGTGCAGGGTCGCTCTCGACATGCTCACGGCAGCGATTGCCGTTGGGTGATCGCGATTTTCGAGGTGAAGGCGGCCGACCATCCGGGCCCGCTGCATTTCCACGCCGCCACGCCGCGGCCAGGCCGCGAGATCTCCTGATGGCACCTGATCTCACCTGAGAATCTGCGAGCTATTCATCCATGTAGAGGTGCATACCGCAGAACGACCACCAGGTCTCGACCCGAGTCGATTCACCTTGCCAAGGTGAGGGTCGCGAGTTCGAATCTCGTCATCCGCTCGATGAAAGCAGCAGACCAGCGGTCCCGAAAGGGGCCGCTGGTCTCGTTTTCGCCGAGGCGGTCTACTGCTCCGCTCTACTATCGGTCCGGTTTTCGGACCCTCCGGCGATGTGGGATGCATTGGCGGCTGTGGAATCTGGCATGGTGCACGAGTGAGCGCTTCCGATCTCCGCCTGCGCCCGGTTCGACTGTCGGACGATCAACTCGTCAGGTCTGCCCATCAGGAGCTCGGCGTCGAGGCCTTCGCCTTCGCCATCGGCCTCCGGCCTGACACCTCGTGGTCGGAGTACGTCGAGCAACTGGATCTTGTGCGACGAGCGACGCAGCTTCCTGAGCCGTGGGTGCCGGCGACGTTCCTGCTTGCGTTCGTCGGGGACGACTTGGTCGGGAGGACATCGATCCGTCACGGGCTGAACGACTTCTTGCTGGCGGCAGGGGGCCACATCGGCTATGCCGTGCTTCCGAGGTTTCGTCGGCAAGGTTTCGCCACCGAGATCCTGACGCAGAGCCTGGTCGTCGCTCGGTCGTACGACGTCGGCAGTGTCCTGGTGACGTGTGACGAGGACAACGATGTTTCGGCGCGCGTGATCACTCGATGCGGTGGCGTTCTCGAGGACATCGTCGACAACCCAGAGGGTGGTCCACGCAAACGGCGCTACTGGATCGACTGATCGATCGTCGACTCAGCGGTCGCACCCAGCCGGCGTTTCGGGGTCTTTCCACCCGTTCGCGGGGAGGGGCGAAACGCAGGCCGGATGAACGAGCTCGCCGAATGCCCAGGGCTGGTCGGCCGAGCTCAAATGTGATCGCAGCGGGTGTCTGGGCGGCCGCTCGACCGGTGACCCTTCATCGGGCCGACACGCGCATGGTGGCGTCGCCGGCGGGCCGGTTGACGACCATGCCGACTGGTCGTGGGAGACAGGATCAGTGTTCCCTTCGGGATGCGGTAGCCCCCGACGGTGATGTCCGCGGGCCGCTTCACGCGGGGAGAGCGTCTGGCCGATCGTCCGATCACCGAACGAGCGACTCTGCGATGGTCCCGCGGTTGTTGAGCGTCTGGATGAGCCCGATCACCATCATGGTGATGCCGCCGAGCAGCGAGAGCGCGAAGATCGTCCACCAGAGCCCGTTGAGCTCGCCGCCGTCGATAGCCGGGATCGCGACCGCGACGCCGACACATGCTGCCCCCGTGACGAGCCCGGCCAGCCCTCGGCGCGACCCCGACGTGGTTGGCCGGATCGGCCGACCCTGCCGCGACATCCACCAACCAGCGGCGAACACCGCGGCCGCGATCGGGATCAGCGCCCAAGGGCTGGCGGCTAGCGCCACGGCTGCCGCGACGGTTGCGCCGGTGACCAAGAGGATGATTCTCTTCATTGGAGACTCCCATCTCATCCGTGGCGCGGCACGCGCCGCGTCGACGATTTCACTGACAATCAATGGCACGGCGCCTGCGCCGTCATGGCGATGTCGGTCGACCAGCGACTGGTACATCGCGTCGCCGTAGGCATGTCGGAACTCCGACGGATACGCGAGCAAGACCGCCTTGTAGGCGGCGAGCGCGACCCGGTTCACGACGCGCCGCCAAGGTTCACACCGAGTTGGCGCATCCGTGCCGCGTCGATCAGCGATGCCAGCCGATCATGCTCGGCTGCGCCGACCCGGCGACCGAGGGCGGTGAGCCGGTAGTAGCGACGGCGCTGGTCGTCCAACGCCGGGTCCGGTCGCTCGTCGGCTTCCTCGATCAACTCTTGATCGAGCATCCGTTTGATGGAGCCGTACAGGGTTCCCGATCCCATCTTCACGGCGCCACCGCTCACCGCGGCAACGTCGCGCATGATCGCGTACCCGTGCTTCTCACCATCGGCCAGCGCGACCACGATGTGCATCACCGAAGCCGGCAACGGCAAGAACCGATCCTCTCGTTCACCCATGCCGCCACTATGACGGAAGCCGACTTACTATGTCAAGTCTCGACAGAGAGAGCGGCGCGGTCCGTCCAAGAACCGACGGGGCGGGCGACGACTGCCGAACGTCCACCTCGGAGCGCCCGGCAACTCCGACTGCGTGAAGCGCGGAGGCACAACGCAACGGGCTGAACGTGTGTCGTGATCGGAGCCGCTCTGGCGCTCCGACCGCCATCTACGATCGAGCGATGACACCGATCGGCTCGAGCGGTTGACGCGCACCCGCAGCGGGTGTCGGATGTCGCCGATCAGGGTCGTATCGACTCCGCACTCGTTCAGGACGATTCCCCCCGACGAGCAGCAGCGAGATGCGTTCGCCGCGCTCATGCTCGACGCCTACCGCAACACGATTGATGACGAAGGTGAAACCATCGATGATGCGTGCAGCGCCGTCGACTACTACCTCGCATCAATCGTTCGCCCGCACTCGTACGTCATGGTCGACGGTTCTGATCTTGTGGGGTTCGCCTTCGTGGTGGTCGTGAACGGCGTCCACTACATCGACCCTGTCGTCGTGGCGTCGGCGCGCCAACGCCTCGGACTCGGAAATGCAATGGTACGGCTGTGCCTCGGATCGCTGGGCGACGCAGGGATCTCAGAAGTCGGAGCGACCATCACCGACGGCAACGTCGCGTCCGAGCGATTGTTCATCGGACTGGGTTTCCACCGGCAGGGCCCGTGGGCCTGACGAGGTAGGGCCACCACTGCCGCACTGAGTAGGGCGATGTCGTCCCGACCTTGTTCGCAGAGGGAATCGGCCCACCGGCGATCGTCGGAGACGAGGCGCGGCCATGCCCCAGACCGGCGCTCGTACGGGTGACCCACCTCGCCCTCGAACCTCGCTGCGATCGAAGGGGTTGAGATTCAGGTCAGCGACACCGTGCTCGCGATGTCGTGCTGGTGGACCTGAGCCTCGATGATGACCGCTTGCTGCTCATTGCTCGGTCCCGAGCCGCGGAATCGCTCGACCGACTCGACGTCCTTCCACCCCTCGAAGACGTTGATCCTGTCGTCCTCGAGCGGATCCGCCGTCAGGTAGAAGTCGAGGCATCCGGGTGCTCGTCGGGCGGCTTCGATGACGGGCCGACAAGCGTCGAGGTACTCATGGCGCTGTTGCTCGTTCACTCGGAGCCATCCTGCGACGATGATCATTCAGGCACCGTAGTCTTCGGTTGGGCGGGCGCTCAGTCGCCGAGTGAGGGGTACCAGTCGGTGCCGCGGCCGTCGGGGGTCGTGTCGAGCAGCACCCAAAGCGGGTTCATGTCCGGTGCTCCGTGCGGATCCTGGCCGGGATCGGCCATCTCGGCGGTGCCTTCGCCGCTGTAGAAGTGACGGACGGTGCCGGCGGGGTCTTTCTGGAAGACGGTGTACGCAGGCCAGTCTGCGTCGCGTTGGCCGACATAGTCGCTCGTGTAGTCGCCGCTCGGATCCGAGTAGAACGACATGTCGGTCCAGTTGCGTTCGGTGGCGTAGTCGAGGATGCGGTCGATTGGTGAGCGGGCCACGATGGCCAGCGCTGCGCGTTGTTGGATGTGTCGTGCTTCTCCGTCCCAGGCATCGAGCAT
>JAYUSX010000010.1:0-6320 GCA_043755475.1 Actinomycetota bacterium | reverse complement strand
TCGGGCTTGCGTCGCCGTTCGGCGAGGTGAACTGGCCGTGACCCCGAATGTCGAATCACCGCGCAGGCTCGACGCACCCGCCGTCCGGGCGGGCGCGTCGGTCTGTCTCGTCTTCGCGGTCCCGTTCTCGCTCGCAGCGCGGTGGGCTGCCGACAGTCGCGACGACAGTGGCCTCGCGATCATCCTCACCCTTGGAGCGCTGGCGGGTTTCGTCCTCGGCGCAGGCGTCGCGGCGTGGACGCAGCGAACCGGCTTGCCCTTGTACCATGGTCTCGTCACGGCCTCGGGCACCTACCTCGCGGCCCAAGCGGTGTTCATCCTGCTCCGACTGGTCACGGGTCGCGAGGTGCGCTGGTACGCCGCGCTGTTCAACATCACGCCGGTGCTGTTCGCCGGCGTGATCGGCGGCGTGCTCGGCTCGGTCCTGCTCAAGCGGGGCGTGCGCCCGAGCACCCAGCGGCGCCTCGATGCTCGAGATGCCCCACATCCGGACACCCAACGAGAAGAGGGAGGGCTCACGTGAGCGTGCTCGTCATCGACATCGGCACCACCGGAGTCCGCGCCGCGGTGATGCACGGCGACGGATCGCTCGCCGAACTGCAGTACCGACGGCTGCCTCCCAGCACCCCGTTCCCCGGGCTGGTGGAGTTCGATGCGGTGCAGCTGGGCAGGGCAGCGATCGAGTTGGCCGAGCGGGCCCTCGCCGGGCATCGCGGGCCGGTGTCAGCAGTCGGCGTCACGACGCAGCGCGCCTCGACGGTGGTCTGGGACCGGGCGACGGGAGAACCTGTCGGCCTGGGACTCGGTTGGCAGGATCTGCGCACGGTGTTTGCCTGCATCACCGCCAAGGCCGACCACGGTCTGGCGCTCGCCCCGAACCAGTCGGCCACGAAGGTGGCCGCGATCCTCGACCAATTCGATCCAGAGCGGTCGCGCGACCTGTGCTTCGGCACGGTCGACACCTGGATGGCGTGGATGCTCACCGCAGGCACCGTGCACGTGACCGACCGGACGAACGCAGCCGTCACCGGTTTGCTGTTGCCCGACGGATCCGATTGGAACGAACGTGCGCTCGCTGCGCTGAACATCCCGCGCTCGATGCTGCCGGCGCTCGTCGATACGTCAGGAGCCATCGCCGAAGCGACGGCGCTCACGGGGGCACCCTTGCTGACCGCGCTGGTCGGAGACCAACAGGGCAGCCTCGTCGGCCAGAGCTGCGTTCGACCCGGCGATGCCAAGATCACCTTCGGCACCGGCGGCATGTTCGACATGTGTGTCGGGCCGGAGGCACCGGCCACCGCGAACCGATCGAAGAACGGCACGTTTCCGATCGTGGCCTGGGGTCGGGGCGACGAGACCATGTGGGGGGTCGAAGCGATCATGCTCTCGGCGGGCACCAACATCGAGTGGCTCCGCGACGACATGCAACTGATCGACACGCCCGAGCAGAGCCACGACGTCGCTCAGCAGTGCGAGAGCACCGATGGAGTGGTGTACGTGCCGGCGCTGCTCGGTCTGGGCACCCCACGGTGGGACTACGGCGCCCGAGGCGCCCTGTTCGGCCTCACCCGTGGCTCGGACCGACGGCACGTGGTTCGCGCCGTACTCGAGGGCATCGCCCATCGCGGCGCCGACCTCGTCGACGCCGCGGAGGCGGACACGGGCCGCTCGGTCGCAGTGTTGCGTGTCGACGGCGGCATGAGTCGTAACCCCACCTTCGTCCAGGCGCTCGCCGACGCCACCGGTCGACCGGTGGAGGTCGCACCCGTGGCAGACGCAACCACGATGGGCGCCGGGTACCTCGCCGGCCTGGCCGTCGGCGAATGGGGCTCGTTCGCCGAGATCGGCGAGTGCTGGCGTCCCTCTGACAGAGTCGAGCCCCGAACGGCGTCGACCATCCCCACTCGGGAACGCTGGGCGGACGCTGTCAGCCGGGCCGAGCGTTGGATACCCGACCTGTCGGCTCTGGACTTCTAGTCTCTCCGACTGGATCGCACTGAACTCCCTAGAATTGCTCCGCTCACCCGGCGCCGACAAAGCTCTCGGGCAGCGACTGGAAAGGAAACACTCCCTCGTGGACATGGATTCGCCCGATACCTCGACGGCAGGCACTGACGTGTCGGCCGACATGGCGTCTTCTTCAGGGCTTCGGCGCCGCCTGCTCGGCGCCGGCCTGATCGGTCTCGCCGGCTCGCTCGTGCCGAGCATCGCAGCGCACGCCGCGGCGTCGCCCGACCAGGCGACCACGACGACCGCTCCACCAAAGCGCCCGTCCGACGACGACTTGGTGCTGCTCCGCTTCGCCATGGCCGCCGAACTCGCCGCAACGTCGCTCTACAGCACCGCCCTCGCGAGCGAGCTCGGGGAGGCCACCATCGCCGCGATCACGCACATCCGTGACGCTCACCTGGCGTTCGGCCAGGCGCTCAACGCCGAGATCGGCACGACCGCACCCGATGCGCCCGACGCGGCGATCCTCGCAGCCTCGGTCGATGCGTTCGCCGGCACCCGGTCCGCCATGTTGTCCGCAGGCCTCGATCTCGAGAACATCCTCGTGGCCACGCACACCGACGTCATCGGCCGGATGACGGGCATCGACGGTGCCCGCCTGATCGGCTCGATCATCACCGCCGAGGCACGCCATGCACTCGCGCTCGCCGACCTCGCCGGGCTGACCGAACTCGACGACCTGCTCGGCAACGATGCCATCGCCCTCACGCCGGCAGAAGGGTGATCCCGATGAACCCCCACCTCCACACCGATGTCCGCCGTGCTCTCGCGGGTGCTGCCGTCGGTCGGCGCAGCCTGCTGCGCATCGGCGGCCTCAGCGCTGCTGGAGCCGCCCTGCTGGCCGCGTGCGGTGGCACCGACTCGCCCGGCATCGCCCGCGTCGGCTCCGCTCCGGTCACCACCAAGTTGCCCGACCCCGTGGTCAACGACGGGGTGCTCCTGCGCACCGCGGCCTCGCTCGAGCGATCGGTGATCAACGTCTACAGCACGTTGCTCGATGCAGGGTTCCTGCCCGCCGATGTGGCCGGCGTGGCGGAACGATTTCGAGACGACCACTCGGCGCACGCCGAAGCCCTCGACGCACTCACGACAGGGCTGGGCAGCAAGCCGTTCACATGTGGCAACCCCAGGATCGAAGAGCTCGTCATCCCGGCGATCGTCGCCGCGATCACCGGTGACTCGGCTGCAGACATCAGCCCCAGCGACGATCCCACGCGCGACGCCCTCAACGTCGCTCACGCCCTCGAGAACTTGGCCACCGAGACCTATCAGGCGTTCCTGACCCAACTGTCGATGCCCGAGTTGCGTCGCGAGGCGATGCTCATCGCTGCGCAGGAAGCACGCCATTCGTCGCTGCTCGCACTCGCCATCACCGGACGGCCAGCGGGCTACGTGCAGACGATCGTTCCGACCGAACCCCCGGCGATCCCTGAGGCATACGCATTGCCATCGGTGTTCGGAACACTGGGCGGCATCACCCTCGTGGTCGGCGCCGAGGACGAGGTCGGCCTCCGCCGCACCTTCTCGCTCGACACGCCCAGCCTCAACACGTTCGTCTTCGACTACATCGAACCGTCCTGCTGACGACCCTCCGCCGGTCGACCGACGGCGCTTCCGCACGAACCTCCTAGACTGCCGACCGACGGTGAGTCGATCGGGTGACCGCGGCTCGGGGTCGGGCAACCGGCGACCGGGTCGAGGAAAGTCGGGGCTCCGAAGAGCAGAGTGCTGGCGAGAGCCAGGTCGCGGCGACGTGACGGACAGTGCAACAGAAAGCAAACCGCCGATGGGCCGCCCCCGCAAGGTGGTGGTCACAGGTCAGGGTGAAACGGTGCGGTAAGAGCGCACCAGCGTGCGGAGCGATCCGCATGGCTCGGTCAACCCCACTCGGAGCAAGATCAAGCAGAGAGGACGGGCTGCTCGCCTGTTCGGCTTCGGCCGGACCCCTCTCGGGTGGATCGCGTAGATGGATGGTCACCCGTGCCCGCAAGGTCACGACAGAACCCCGCTTACAGATCGACTCACCGTCACCTGGCCCGCTGAGCAGGGGTGATTCACCCGGATCAGTGACCGAGTCCGCTTGCAGTCCTCATCTGGTCCTCACTTTTCCGGAAGCCGGCGTCGATCGCAGCCCTGATCCGCTCGCCGTCGTTCGGCCAGAGGTGCGAGTAGGTGTCGAGCGTCTCGCTCGCCGTCTTGTGGCCGAGGAAGTGCTGAACCGCCGTGACGGAGCACCCGGACGAGATGAGGAGCGAGGCGCAGTGGTGTCTCAGGTCGTGCGTCGACGAGTCCACGCCCGTGTCTCTGGCAGCTCGAGCGAACGCCGCTTGCCACGTGGAGCGCCGAAGCGGTGCGCCCGTCGACGACGTGAAGAGCAGGCCATGCTCACCCGCACCGAACCGTGCGAGGTGCGCTGCGAGCTCGTCGGCGACCGACGACGACAACGCCACCACGCGATTGCTCGACGGTGTCTTGGTCGGCCCGAATCGCACTGGTCCGGAAGTCGGTGTGAGGAGCTGGCGGTCGATCCGTACCGTTCGCCGAAGGAAGTCGACACGGTCGACAGTGAGCCCGCAGGCTTCGCCCTGGCGCAGGCCCAGACCGGCAGAGCCGAGGACCAGCGCCCGATAGCGCGCCGGCACGGCGCAGGCGATCGCCTGGACTTGCTCCGTCGACAGTGGCACCAGCGCAGCCTTGGTGCCCTCGGCTCGCGGCAGGCTGACCTTGTCGCAAGGCGACTCGTGAATCAGCCGGTCGTCCTTGGCAGCCTTCATCACGGAAGCGAGCACCCTGTAGTAGCTCTCCACGGTCGACGGCGCTAGGCCTGCGCTCGTCATCCTGCCTACCCACGCCTGCACATCGGACCGCCTCACGGCTCGAAGCTGCATCGTCCCGACCGCCGGCACGATGTGCGCGCGAATGACGTGCGTCATCCGATCCCGAGACGACTCGCGCCACGCCTGAGACTCGGCCCACCGGGGGGCGTACTCCCCCACCGTCTCACGGCCTGCGCCTGGATCGATGTAGCTCCCCCGCGAGGTGTCCACCCGCACGGATGCGAGGAAGTTCTGAGCGTCGAGCTTCCGGTCGAAGTGCCGAGCCCGCTGCTTGCCATCGGACTCACGCCACCGCGCCCGCCATTGGCCGTTCGGTCGTTTCTCGATGCTCATTGTGTTCCTCCTCGAAGGATCGCTTCCGCAGTAGGGGTTAGTTCGCCGCCCGCACGCCCGGGCTTCGTTGCTGTGAGGAGTCCGCGCCGGCGTGCCTCGGAAATGTGGTTTCGCACTTGGCTCTCGGAGTACGACGTCGCCTTCGCCACGGCCTTGATCGGGTTGAGGTGCCGCACGAGTGCGTCGTGGTACCGGCTTGCCTGCTGCGCGTAGAACGCATCGTCGCGGATGGTCAGTGGACCACCCTTCGATCGCAACTCGCCCGGCGAGGCGAGCCGTTCCAAGCGATCACGTACTCGGTTCGCCAGCTCACTCCCAGGACCACCGCCCGGCGAGAGCGGCACGGTTTCGATGACGTTGCCTTCTTCGTCGACCAAGTAGCCCACGGCGTTCTCGCTGGCGAGGTCCATGCGCGCCGCCTCCTGGGCGACCATCCGTGCCGCCTCCTCCATTTGAGCGAAGGGCACCTCGCGCAGTCGACGCGCCGTGAGTTGTCCCGAGATCGCCGCCGGCCCATCGGACAACATCCGAAACGGCTCAAACCGGAAGCCGCTACATGAACCGTCAGCCTCGAAGTAGAACGCGATCGCATGCAGCGGGAAGTGAGGGGCGCGCAACGCGACCCAGTGGCCGCCGTTGCGGTCGATCACGCCGATCCACGCCGGTTCATAGTCGCCAGCGACCGGCCGTGACGCTGCCCACGACGTGAGGGCGCTGCGTTCGGGATAGTCCTCGGGTGTCATTGGGTGACGGCCTTGGTGTGCACAGCACGCAAGATAGCAGATGGCGTGACACGCTGTCTACTCATGAGAACACAAACCGATCCACGTGAGCCGCTGCTCGATTCCAGGGCGGTAGCCAGCTTCCTCGCAGTGCCCGCCGGCACGCTCGATCAGTGGGCGTACCTCGGCAAGGGACCCGCCTACATGAAGATCGGCCGCTATCGCCGATACCGCCGTGAGGACGTCGACGCTTGGCTCGTCTCGCAGCGCCGGGGTGGTGACGCAGCATGAGCGAGCACGAACCCCTCGAACCGCTCGACCTCGCAGTGGTCCGTCAGGTGCAAGCCCTCACCGACGTCGTCAGGCAACTCGCCGAACACAACGGGTGGAGCATCGACAACCTGCGTGATCTGTCGGG
>JAYUSX010000009.1:0-2524 GCA_043755475.1 Actinomycetota bacterium | reverse complement strand
AGCAGCGCCGTCGCCTTCGCCGCGGGATCGCCGTTGATGCCGACCGCCACCGCGACTCTGAGGCGCCCATCGGCGTCGACGGCGGGGTGGTAGATGGTGCTGCGCAGCGCGCCCTTGCGAGTGACGCACCCGAGCAGCCGTCCGTCGCCGTCGACCACCGGCGCCATCGACAGCCGCTCGGCGGCCAGGAGGTCGAAGATCTCGTCGGGCGCGGTGCCGGCCGCGACGGTCACGATCTCGCGCCGGCCCACGTGCTGCAACTGGGTGAAGCGGTCGAAGCCGATCGCGTCGTGCTCGGTGAAGATGCCGACCGGCACTCCGTCCTCCACCACCACGATCGCACCGTGGGACCGCTTGTGGATCAGCCCGAGGGCGTCGCCCACCGTGTGGTGCGACCCGAGCGTGATCGGCGTGTCGTACACGTTGTGGCGGCTCTTGACATAGGCGATCACCGTCTCGATCACGTCGAGCGGGATGTCCTGGGGCAACACCGTGATGCCACCACGCCGCGCGACGGTCTCGGCCATCCGCCGACCAGCGACGGCCGTCATGTTGGAGACGACCACCGGGATGGTGGTGCCCATGGCATCGGGCGTGGTGAGGTCGACATCGAAACGCGACGGCACGGCCGACAGGCTCGGCGCCATGAACACGTCGCTGTAGGTGAGATCGAAGGCCGGCTCGTGCAACATCCGCATGTGGGGGGTCCTCCTGCAAGGGGCTTCCGCGCGACGAGTGAGGGGTGCGCATCCCCGGCCCCGCGCCGGGAGCCGAGCAAGGCTAACGGCAAGCTCGACACCGTGCCACGAAGAACGCGGAGCGGCCTCTCTGGCGACGCCGTCCGGCGACGACACAGCTACCGTAACTCACATGACCGACGCGACACCGGTGATCCTCGTCCATGGGTGGGGCGGCTCGTTCGAAGCCACCTGGCAGAAGAGCGGATTCACCGAACTGCTCCGCGATGCGGGTCGAGAGGTGGTCGGAGTCGACCTCCTCGGACACGGCACGGCACCGAAACCGCACGAGCCAGAGGCGTATGCCGACTTGACCGCCCGTGTGCTCGACACCCTTCCCGACACACCAGTCGATGCGGTGGGCTTCTCGCTCGGCGCGATCACGTTGCTCCGAATCGCCATCGCCCAGCCACAGCGGTTTCGCAGACTCGTCCTCGCTGGAATTGGAAAGACCCTGTTCGACGACGACACGACCGGCACCGAACGGATCATCGCCGGACTGGAGCGCACGAGTGCTCCCGACGACAACATCGCTCGCCTGTTCGCCCAGTACGGCAACCAGCAGGGCAACGATCTGGCCGCCCTCACCGCGGTGATGAAGCGCCCGCGCGGCGTGCCGTTCACACCTGAACTGGTCGCCTCGGCAAGCTGCCCCACGCTCGTGGTGATCGGCGACAAGGACTTCGCCGGGCCCGGCGATGCCCTGGCCGACGCGCTGCCGAACGCCACCTTGAAGGTGCTCCGCAACGTCGACCACTTCGCAACCCCGGAATCGTTCGGATTCATCGACGCGACGCTCGAGTTCCTCGACGCGATCCCCGCCTGATCCTCGCCCACCTTCGGTCGTCGCCGTGCCTCCCCGCATCACCACCGACGTCGGCGCCGCGCTCGATGTGATCCGCGCCGGTGGTCTGGTGGCGATCCCGACCGAGACCGTCTACGGCCTCGCTGCCGACGCCGGCAACGACGACGCCGTGCGGCGAGTCTTCGCCGCAAAGGGTCGCCCGGCCGATCACCCGCTCATCGTGCACGTGGGGCGGGCCGAACAGCTCGACGACTGGGCTGAGACCGTCCCGGCATCCGCGGCACTGCTCGCCTCGGTGTGTTGGCCAGGTCCCCTCACCGTGCTCGTCCCGCGTGCCGCCCACGTGCTCGACGTCGTCACCGGCGGACGATCGACGGTGGGCATCCGCGTCCCTGCGCACCCGCTCGCGACCGAGTTGCTGGAACGGTTCGGTGGTGGACTGGCCGCGCCATCGGCCAACCGCTTCGGAAAGGTCAGCCCCACCACCGCCGAGCACGTGAGGCGCGACCTCGGCGACATCGACGGCGCTGTCGATCTCATCCTCGACGGCGGGCCGTGCCCGATCGGCATCGAGAGCACCATCGTCGACTGCAACGTGCACCCGGTGCAGGTACTCCGTCCCGGTGGCATTTCCACCGAGCAGGTGCAGCGGCTGTTGGCAGGCGCCGTCGCACCGGCAAGCGGAGCGAGTCGGGCGCCCGGCATGCTGACGTCCCACTACGCTCCGCGCTGTCCGGTCCTCCTG
The DNA here is from genome assembly GCA_043755475.1 of Actinomycetota bacterium. Taxonomy (GTDB): domain Bacteria; phylum Actinomycetota; class Acidimicrobiia; order Acidimicrobiales; family Ilumatobacteraceae; genus VFMC01. Next base: position 237 of record JAYUSX010000009.1, on the reverse strand, counting down.
GCAGAGTCGGTGGGCGAGGCCAGGCTCATCGCCTCGTTGCAGGAGCACCCGTTGGTGCTCGACGACGTCGCCGATCTGGTGGGGTACGCGCAACACCTCTACGAGCGCATGCGTCGAGCCGACGACGACGGGTGCAGCGCGGTCGTGGCGGTCCTGCCCCCCGCCGAGGGTCTGGGTCACGCGATCCGTGACCGGCTGCTCAAGGCTGCAGCCGACCGAGCTGGTTGAGCTGCTCCA
>JAYUSX010000008.1:0-6362 GCA_043755475.1 Actinomycetota bacterium | reverse complement strand
CGGCGCGATCGTGATCGGAGCGACCACCAGCCCCGAGTTCGCGCACACCCTGCAGACCGACAGTCCGATGTGGGGCACCACTCGCAACGCGTGGAACCCAGCGCTCACCCCCGGGGGCTCGTCCGGCGGCAGCGCGACTGCTGTGGTCACCGGATGCGTCGCCCTCGCGGAAGGCAGCGACATGGGTGGATCGGTACGCATCCCGGCGGCGTGGAGCGGGATCGTGGGCCTGAAGCCGGGCATCGGCCGGATCCCGATGGACGTGTTGCCGGGGTTGTTCGACTCGATCAGCCACCACGGTCCTCTGGCGCGCAGCGTCGATGACGCACGTCTGTTCCTTCGCTGCACGCAAGGCCCCGACGAGCGCGACATCATGTCGGTCACCACGCCCCTCGATCTCGATGGCGTCACGCCGAGCGATGTGCGCGGGCTTCGCCTCGGGTTGAGCACCGATCTCGGAGGCTGGTTCGTCCACCCGCAGATCGCTGCGGCCGTGCGGGCGGCCGGCGAGGCTCTGGCCGACGCGGGGGCGATCGTCGAGGAGGTCGATCCGCACATCGGTGGCGACGACGAGTGGGTGTGGGTGCAGTTGTGGGGTGTCTTCATGTCGGGCTACTTCGGACATCTGGTCGACGCTCACGCCGCGGTGATGGATCCCGACGTCGTGAAGTTGATCGAACTGGGCAACTCGATGTCGGCCACCGATTACAAACGATTGGAGCTCGCCCGCACCGATCTGTGGCGACGGCTCTCGGGTGTGCTGGCGGGACGGCAGGCGCTCCTGTGCCCCACGATGGCGATGCCGCCGATCGTTGCCTCGAAGGCCGAGCGCACCAAGCCCGACCTTCCTGAAGACGGTCGCTATCACAGCGAGGACATGACCGGGGTGTTCAATCTCGTCGCGCCGTGCCCCGCGCTGAGCGTGCCGTGTGGTGTGCATGTCGGGGAGGGTCTCGATGGCGTGCCGATCGGTCTGCAGATCGTCGGCCAGCGCTGGCGGGAGGACACGGTCTTGCGCATCGGACGAGCGGTCGAGGTGGCGCTGCCCCAGTTCACCAACCGCCGCCCCCCCATCTGACCAACCCCGCGATGAGAGATGAGTGGCTGTACCGCCCCCGTCTCTCATCGGGGTCGGGGTGGCTGACCAGGCGATGAGAGATGGGGGCGCCACCGCCACTCATCTCTCATCGCGGGGCTGGGGTTGGTCAGGTGCCCCAGGCGAAGGTCTGTTTGTACAGCTTGAGGCAGGGGAAGGCCTCCACCTCCACCACGTCGGGGCGCTCGCGGAGATCGGACAGCAGTTCGAGCAGGTGCTGCTCGCTGTCGACGATCACCTCGAACATCAGGTCGTAGCGCCCGGCGGTCGCGACGAGATACTCGACGGCAGCGATCTCGCCGATCCTCGCCGCGGCCGTCTCGGTCCGCCCGTCGATGCGCACGCCGATCAGCGCCACGCGACGGTCGCCGAGGCCGATCGGGTCGGTGACCGCCACGACCTGCATGTGACCCGACTCGGTGAGGCGCTGAACGCGTTTTCGGATCGCCCCTTCGCTGAGTCCGATCTCGTGGGCGATCGCGGTGAATGGCGTGCGGCCGTCGCGTTGGAGGATCTCGATGATCGCCCGGTCGGTCTGGTCGATCTTCACCGGCGCTCGCCGCGGTGGAACGCGGTCATCGGCGCACCGACACGCTCGTGTCGCCGCGGGCGGCGAAGGCCTCGGATGCGTCGGTGAGCACCTGACGCAGCGTCTGCTCGATGAACGCGAACTCCGCGGGGCCGGCGATGAGTGGCGGGCTGAGGGTGATCACGGGCTCGCCCCGATCGTCGGCCCGGCAGATGAGCCCGGCGTCGTACAGGCGAGGGGAGAGGTACCCGCGCAACAACCACTCCGCCTGGGCATCGTCGAAGGTGCCCTTGGTCGCTTGATCGGTGACGAGCTCGATCGCATAGAAGTACCCCTCGCCACGCACGTCGCCCACGAGGGGGATGTCGCGCAGACCGTCCAACAGCCGACTGAACTCGGCTTCGTTCGCCAACACATGGCCGCAGAGGTCTTCCCGCTCGAGGATGTCGAGGTTGGCGTGCGCGACGGCACACGACACCGGGTGTGCACCGAAGGTCTGTCCCTGCATGAACGTGGCCGTGTTCTCCATGAAGGGCGCGGCCAAGCGGTCGCTGATCATCACGCCGCCGAGAGGCGCATAACCCGACGTGACGCCTTTGGCGAACGTGATCATGTCGGGCTGGTACCCGTAGCGCTGCGAGCCGAACATGTGGCCCAGTCGCCCGAACGCGCAGATCACCTCGTCGCTCACCAGCAGCACGTCGTACCTGTCGCAGATCTCGCGCACGCGCTTCCAGTAGCCCTCGGGCGGGGCGAACGCTCCGCCGGTGTTCTGCAGCGGCTCCATGAACACCGCGGCGATGGTGTCGGGGCCCTCCATCTGGATCCGCAGTTCGAGGTCGTCGGCACAACGCAGGGTGCACCCGTCGAGGTGGCCACAGTCGTGGCAGCGGTACTGATACGGGGTCTGCACCTTGATCGCTCCAGGTACCAGCGGCTCGAACGGCGTCTTGATCGACGGCACGCCGGTGATGCTGAGCGCTCCCATCGACGTGCCGTGGTAGGCGAGGAATCGCGAGATCACCTTGGTGCGGCTGGGTTGGCCACGCAGCTTCCAGTACTGGCGAGCGAGCTTGAACGCAGTCTCGACCGCATCGCCGCCGCTCGGCGTGAAGAAGGCCCGGTTCAGGTCGCCGGGAGCGAGCGCAGCCAACCGGGTGGCGAGCTCGATCGCTGGTTCGTGGGCGAACGACCACGTGGGGAAGTAGGCGAGCTGATCGGATTGGCGTTTGGCCGCATCGCCGAGCTCGGTGCGACCATGGCCCACCTGCACGGTGAACAGACCGGAGAGGCCGTCGAGGTAGCGCTTGCCGTGCTGATCCGTGACGTAACAGCCCTCGCCCTTGACGATCACCGGCACTTCATGATCCTGGAATCCGGCGAGTCGGGTGAAGTGCATCCAGAGGTGCCGCGCAGCGCGGTCGGAGAGATCGGTGGCCATGTACGAAAATCGTAACAGAAGATACGAATATCGTACAACCGGCCGGACCTGTCGCACCTGTCGAGGCCCGGCTCGAGGGCCGGCTCGGGGTCAGAGCGGTTCGTAGACGACGAGCCCGTCAGTGCGATGCGACCGCGCATCGAGCGCCGTCTTGCCCATGATCGCGACGAAGATGATCGCGCCGCCGATCCATGTGGTCGCCGGGGGACGATCGTCGAGGAACGTCACCGACCACACGGGCACCAGCACCATCTCGGTCTGGGCGAACACCGTCATCGCTGCCGCCGGAACCTGCTTCGACGCGAGGTTGAACATCAGCGTGCCGACGACGATGATCACCGCACCGTGGACGAGCGCGTACGCCAGATCGGCCGCGGGCGGGATCAGGGTCTTGCCGCCGGCGATCGTGACGACAGCACAGATCACGATCATCATCAGGCCATAGCCGGGGAGCACCGCCGACCAGTCCTCGTCTGGATCTGATCGGACGCACACGGCGTATCCGGCGAAACCGACCGCCGCGGACAGGGCCGACAGGTTGCCGATCATGTTCCCCGCCTCGAGATCGCCCGCGACCATGATGAACAGGCCGGCGAATGCGAGCACGATCGACGCGATCGTGACGCGTGTGAGTCGCTCGCGCAGGAAGATCCAGGCCGCGACGGCGCCGAACACCGGCGTGGTCGACCCCAGGAATGCAGCGTTGGCAGCGGTGGTGGTCTTCACTGCGTAGACGAAGCCGAGCGACGCGATCAGGAGCATCACGTTCGCCGTCAGCATCATCCGGCCCGCGGTGTAGGCGCGCAGCGTCTGGATGGGCTTGCCCTGGATCCGCCCCATGATCTCGACGACGACGATGATGCCGATCGATCGCCAGATCAGGTATTGGAAGGCATCGCTGCCATCGGCCAGGCGGGCCGTGACGACTCCCAGGCTCCAGACGGCGCCCGCCGACAGTCCCATGACGGATGCGATCAGCGGGATGCGGCGGCTGGACATGCGGTCGCCACCCTACGCGATGACGCTCGATTCACGGAACGAGTGTTCCGTTTCCAGACCCCGCCCAACAGAGCCCCTGACGTGCAACCGAGTGCCACCGGCCGAACCGAGTGCCAGGTGTTCGAACCGGGGCTCAGCCTCAACCCCGGTGTGGTTTGTGATACTCGAATGCTCTGTGGAAAAATCGGAACGTGACATGCCTCGGCCGTCAGTCTCGCGCGTTCAGGTCTCCGGCACCGGCCGTGGTGATCCGGTTGATCGCCGCATCGTTGGTGCTCGGTGCCTGCAGCGGCAGCGGCACCGCGGTGCTCGAGGCCCCGCCTGCACTGGTGCAGGCGGCTGCTCCAGCCACGACGCTGCCGGTTGCCACGCCGTCGCCCACCACCGAACCGGCCCCCACGAGCACGATCGCGCCGACGGCCACGCTCGAGGCACCCTCCGGGGGAGTGGTTCCCGGTGCAGAGTGGTCGACGGCCGACCTTCCCGCCGGCGCCGATCAGGCAGCACTCGATGCTGCGGTCGACGCGGCGTTCGGCGCCCCGGACGCCACGGCTCGCGTTCAGTCGATCGTGGTGGTCGAGGGAGGCGAGATCGTGTACGAGCGCTACCACCCGCTCGACGATGTGGATGAGATCATGAACTCGTACTCGGTTGCCAAGAGCTTCACGTCGGCGGTCATCGGACTGCTGGTCGGCGATGGGCTCCTCGACGTGAACGAGCGGGCGCCGATCGAGGCATGGGCTGATCCGTCCGATCCGCGCCACGAGATCACCCTCGAACATCTGTTGCACATGGCGAGCGGGCTCCAGTGGGCCGAGGAGTACAGCGCGACCTCGCAGGCGCTGGCGATGCTCCAATCGGAGAACGCGTCGGCCTACGTCGCGTCGTTTCCGTTGGAAGCCGAGCCGGGCACGACGTTCGACTACTCGACGGGCACAACGGCCATCCTTGCGGGGATCGCGATCGACACCCTCGGCGGCGTCGACGAGTTCGACGCCTATGTGCACGAGCGGTTGCTCGACCCGATCGGCATCACCAGCACGACGTTCTTGGCCGACCGCAGCGGTCGGTGGTTCGGCGGGCTCGGCGCCGACAGCACCACGCGTGACTTCGCTCGCTTCGGTCTGTTGTTCCTCAACGACGGCGTGTGGGACGGCGAGCGGATCTTGCCGGAAGGATGGGTGGCGTACAGCCACGCCCCGTCCCCCGCCAGCGAGGGCTATGGCGCTCAGTGGTGGCGCGCCGGGGGGAACGCATTCGAGGCGCGCGGCTTGTTCGGCCAGTTCATTCACGTCAACCCCGACCACGGTCTGGTGATCGCGATCAACACCACGGCGGGCGGCGACTCGGGCACCCTTCTGGCGGCGGCCCTGGCCGCTCTCGATGCCGACGAACCTGCTGAGGTGCTCTAGTGGTGCGTCGCGGATTCAGTGACGCTATCGAGGGTGGCTCGGCCTCGCTTGACCTTGGTGATGATGTCGTCGACGGTCTTGGTCCATACGAACGGTTGCGGGTCGTCGTTCCAGTGTGATGCCCACACGTCGATCGCTGCCTCGAGTTGCCGGGTCGAGGTGAAGCTCGTGTTCTTCAACGCCTTGCGGGTCAGCACCGAGAACCAGCCCTCGATCAGGTTCAGCCACGACGCCGACGTCGGTGTGAAGTGCAGGTGCCAGCGCGCCCGTTTCGGATCAGCAAGCCAGGTGCGGACCGGTTCGGACTTGTGTGCCGACAGGTTGTCCAACACGACATGCACGTCGAGGTCGCGGGGCACGTGGATGTCGATCCACTTGAAGAACGCCAACACGTCAGCGCCGGCGTGACGACGCTTGGTGTCATGCAGCACCTCGCCAGTCGCGATGTTCATCGCCGCGAACAGATCGACGGTCCCGTTGCGCTTGTAGTCATGCGTCATCGTCCGCCCACGCCCTGGCTTGATCGGCAACGACGGCTGTGTCCGGTCCAACGCCTGGCACTGGGTCTTCTCATCGAAGGAGAACACCACCGCCCGCTCCGGCGGATCCAGATAGAGCCCGACGACATCGATGAGCTTCGCTTCGAAGTCCTTGTCGTTCGACAGCTTGAACGTGTCGACCTGCCACGGCCGCAGATTCCGGGCCTTCCAGATCCGCTGCACCGTGTCCTTGCCCACACCGTGCTTCGCTCCGAGCGATCGGGTCGACCAACATGTCGAACCATCATCGGGGACGGTGTGCAACGTGTCGTTGACGATCGCCTCGACCGTCGCCGACGGCACCTCCGGCTTGCGACCACGACCCGGCGCGATCACCCCGACTCCA
>JAYUSX010000007.1:0-6405 GCA_043755475.1 Actinomycetota bacterium | reverse complement strand
GCCAACGTCTTCGAAATCGCCGCCGTCAACGTCGTCTTCCCATGGTCAATATGACCCATCGTGCCAATATTGACATGCGGCTTCGTGCGCTCGAACTTCGCCTTGCTCATGAAAATTCTCCGTTGCTCGGATCCAGTGGGTTGTCAAAGAACGCAGGGAGTGTAGCGGCTGCTCCGGCCAGCACAAACCCCATCGCACGTTCCACGCGCCTCCGAGGTCGCGCCACCCCGGTCGCACGCTGCGATCGGGGTGGACGGCCTCCTGGGTCAGCCACTGATATATCAAATGTATACTGCTGCGGTGCCTCTCGCCTCGCGTCTCCAGAACCTCGGTACCGAAACCGCCTTCGCGGTCTCGTCTGCCGCTGCCGAGTGGGAGTCGCGCGGCAACCGCGTGTTCCCGTTCCACCTCGGCGACATGAACCTGCCCACGCCGCACAACGTGGTGCTGGCCATGGACCGGGCCATCGCCGACGGCAAGACCGGGTACTGCGCAGCTGCGGGCATCGCCCCGTTGCGCGAGGCGCTCGCAGCAGATGTCGGATCGAAGCGCGGGTTGTCGTTCCAACCGGCCAACGTCGTGGTGCAACCCGGTGGCAAGCCGGTGATCGGCAAGTTCATCCAGACGGTGATGGAACCGGGCGACGACGTGCTCTACCCCAACCCCGGGTACCCGATCTACGAGAGCCAGATCGAGTACTTCGGAGGTCGGGCCGTCCCGTACCGCTACGTCGAGACGCCGACGGGTTTCGCCCTCGATCTCGACTTCCTCGCGGCACAGATCACCCCGCGCACGAAGGCGCTGATGTACAACGACCTGCAGAACCCGTTGTCTGCCGAGAGCAGCCGCGCGGAGATGGAGGCCGTCGCCGAGTTGGCGATCGCGAACGACCTGTGGGTGCTGAGCGACGAGGCGTACTTCGAGATGCGCTACTCGGGCACGAGCACCTCGATCGCCAGCATTCCCGGCATGAAGGATCGCACGGTCATCCTCTACACCTTCTCGAAGAAGTTCGCGATGACGGGATGGCGGCTCGGTGCGGCGATCGCCCCGGTTGCGGTGGCCGAGCAGATCGCCAAGCTCAACACCAACGACGAGTCGTGCACAGCGCACTTCGTGCAGTGGGCCGGTGTCGAAGGCATCACCGGCGACCAGTCTGGTCCCAAGGCGCTCGTCGATGCCTTGCGGATTCGCCGCGACGCTGCCGTCGATGGCGTGAACGCAATTCCGGGCATGTACACCGCCCGACCCGACGCGACCTTCTACCTCTTCGTGAACGTGACCGGCGCGATGGCGGCACGGGGCTTCACCGACGTCGCCGACTTCGCTGCTGCAGCCCTGCACGAGACGGGCGTGTCGTTCTGCACGCGGCGACACTTCGGACGCCCACAGCCCGGCGAGGTGGAGCAGTACATCCGCCTCGCGTACTCCGGCATCACCGAGTCCGACATCACCCTTGCCCTCGACACGCTGGGTCAGTGGGTGACGGCATGAGCGCCCATGTCGTGGGCACCGTCGTCGTGACCGGCAAGATCCCACAGCCGGGCCTCGATCTCTTGCAGGGGGCCGATCACCGCGTCTCCACATGGACCGAGGACACGCCGATCTCACGAGACGAACTCCTGCGCCGCGTGGCCGGCGCCGACGTGATCGTGTCGTTGCTCACCGAGAAGATCGATGCCGAACTGCTCGACGCCGCCGGCCCGCAGCTCCGCGCCGTGTGCAACGTCGCCGTGGGGTACAACAACATCGACGTGACCGCCTGCCGCGAGCGGGACGTGATCGCCACGAACACGCCCGGTGTGCTCACGGACGCCACTGCCGACATCGCGATGGCGCTCATCCTCATGACCACGCGCCGGCTGGCTGAGGGCGAGCGGCTCATCCGCTCTCGCGAGCCGTGGCAATGGGGCATGTTCATGATGCTCGGCACCGGCCTCCAGGGCGCCAGGTTGGGGCTCGTCGGCATGGGCCAGATCGGCACCGCCCTGGCCCGTCGAGCGAGGTCGTTCGGCATGACCATCGGCTACAGCAATCGCCGCCCGGTCGATCAGGCGATCACCGATGAGCTCGACGCCGAGTACCTCGCGATGGAGGAGTTGTTGTCCACGAGCGACGTGATCTCACTGCACTGCCCCTACTCCCCCGAGACGCACCACCTCATCGGTCCGGCACAGCTGACGTCGATGCGCAACACGGCGTTCCTCATCAACACGGCCCGCGGTCCCGTGGTCGACGAGGCGGCGCTCGTGGCCGCCCTCGAGCGAGGAGAGCTGGCCGGCGCCGGTCTCGACGTGTTCGAGAAGGAACCCGAGGTGCACAGCGGCCTGCTCGATCGCGATGACGTGGTCTTGATCCCGCACCTCGGGTCGGCGACCGTCGAGACCCGCACCGCGATGGCCACGCTGGCTGCCCGCAATGCGCTCGCGATCCTCGCTGGACAAAACGCTGTCACCCCGATCGGCTGATGCGCGGCAGGCTCAGGGGTCGAGGCGCACGAACGCGGTGCCATTGCGTTCGGTGACCGCGAAACACGCGATCGGCGTGGCCGCCGGGGGGCCTTGGTGCGCACCTGTGCGTACGTCGAACTGGGCTCCGTGCAGGGGACACGTGAGTAGCGGTCCACGAAGCCGACCCTCCGACAACTTCGCGTCGCGGTGCGAGCAGTTGTCGACGACCGCGTAGAGCGCTCCCGCCACTCGGCACACCACGACGCCGTGCTCGCCGAGGTCGGCGAACAGTCGAGTCTGCCCATCACGCAGGCCGGTCAGATCCCCGAGCTCGGCGTCGCCGGTGGGCATGTCGCCGGTGGGCATGTCGCCGGTGGGCAAGTCGTCGCCCGTGATGTCGTCGCCGATCATGCCTCGTCGGTCACCTCGCTCGTCATGGAGGCCAGAGCTTACGACGCGGACGCGGCACCCTTCGAAGCAACGTGTGCACGGTCGATAGGTTCGGCCCATGACCGCCCATGTCTCCTTGACCGACCTCCAGATCTGCGCCTCGATCGACGATGCACTCCGCAGCTACTGCCGCGGCATCGATCGTCTGCACGCGCCCTCGATCGAGGCCGCATTCCACGCCGACGCGATGCTCGACGGCTACGGCAGCGGCGAGCCCACACCGATCGCCGTCTTCGTGCCGAACGTGCTGGCCTCACTGCGAGCGAAGTTCGCAGCAACACAGCACCGGCTGAGCAACGTCACGATCGAAATCGACGGTCACACCGCCCTGGTCGAGTCGTATGTGCTGGCCTATCACGTGATCGCGGTGCCAGGCGCTGAGCGCACGCTGATCACGTTCAACGGCCGTTACATCGATCGATTCGAAGCACGCGACGAAACCTGGAAGATCGCGATGCGCTCCCTGCGGGTGGACTGGTCGGACATCTCGCCGATGGGGACGCCGATGGCGGGTGCCTACATCCAGAGCGGCCGCGACGGAACGCCCGACCCGATCTTCATCTGATCTGGCCCGCACCCTGCCGCACCCTGCCGCACCCTGCCGGTGAGTCGACATCGCGCATCGCGTCAGGTGGCTCAGGAGGGCGCTGAACCGCCGGCGACGAGGAAGTCGCGGACGCGCTGTTGGAGGTGGCGGGCGCGAACCTCTTGGTAGTTGCCGAGGGTCTGGCCACGTTTGCGACTTGCTCGGAACCCTCGGGTCTGCGCGGCCATGTTCGCGGTGTCTTCGTCGTACACGCGCCCCAGACCACCGAGGCCCTTGGCAAGCGTGTAGCTGTCGTCGACATCGAGTTCGATCACCTCGGGCGGCGGTGGCGCATCGCCGTCGCGAGGTCGTGGGCGCAGCATCAACAGGTCGAAGTAGCTGTGGTCGATCGAGTTCGGGTCGGGCCGGAACCGGTACACCATGCCCAGGCTGAGACCGGGGAAGAAGAATGCATTCGGAAATGCGAAGTACTCGATCGAGTCGAGGGTGATCGACTCGCTCACCGCACTGAAGTCGATCCCGTACCTGACGCTCATCTCGTCGCGGACGTAGCTCGCGTAGAAGTCGCGAGCGCGCATTCCTTCAGGCAGCTGAATCGGTTCCATGCCATGGCGCAGGTTGCGCGTGAGATGGGTGAGGATCTGTTGCTCGGTTCGCTTCACGGGTCGCTGAGGGCTGTCGAGGCCGGTCGTGTGGATGAAGCGACTGATGTTCGGGGCGAACACGTCGTACTGGGTGGTCACCTCGTCGCCGAGCTTCCCGCTCGCGTGCGTCTCGCGCACGTGGTAGGCCTCGAGGAACGCTTCGACGGCAGCCTTCCAGTTGCACGGAAGGCGCTTGCGCACATGAGTCTCGATGTATCGCTCGCCGATGTCGAACTCGGCGAAGTGTGCAGGCAGGACACCCAGGTACTCCTGCAGAGGAGCCGCCTCGGGATCGAAGTTCACCCAGACGAAACCCGCGAACACCTCGACCGGCAACTGCGGCAAGCGGTGCGACTCGTCGCCGACGTGTGGGAAGTCCCAACGGTCCGGCAGGTCGATCAGATCGCCATCGAGGGACCATGTCCATCCGTGGAACGGGCATCGCAACTGCGTCGCGAACCCGCATGTGCCCGGGCCCCGTAACTGCGTGCCACGGTGCATGCATGCGTTGTAGTACGCCTTGATCGTGAGGTCGTCCGTCCGGACGATGAGCGCCGAGTGTGGCCCCACGTCGTAGACGAAGTAGTCGCCCGGGGCGGGGATGTGGTCGACGTGGCACGCCCACTGCCACGTCTTCGACCACATGTGGTCGTACTCGGCCTGGGCGTACTCGGATGACGTGTAGTTGGCGAACGGCACGTCCTCGTCGCCGAGGAACACCGGCGACTGCTCGAGCAGCGGCCACGGCGGTGGCGTGGGATCGGCGAGCAGTTGCTCATGCAGCGTCGGTCCCGGAGCACGGGCCGACCCGGGCGGGGCCACAGGAACGTCACGAACATCGGTCATGTCGCGAACCTACGCCGTGGGCGCCTCGGCGTCCGACCCGGATGCGTCCGATCTGGCGGGCGAGACTGCCACCCATGAGCAGTTCGAACCGCCGAACCGCACGTTCGCTCGGCCCGAGCGATCTCGTGTGGGACCACTTCAGCCGTCCGCGATCGGAGGACGTGCTCCCGCGCATCCACGCTGCAGCGGCGGCCGGCTACGCGGGCATCGGTGTGTTCCTGGGCGCCTGGGCACAGCTGCGCGAACTGCCTGCCGAGCTCGAACGAGTCGACGCGGCGCTGGATGAGACAGGGCTCGTGGTGGCCAACATCGAAACGCTTCGCGGCTGGGCGGTGCCTGGGGCAGACGCCGCGTGCAGACAGCAGGAGGTACTCGCCTACGAGATGGCGGACCGATGGGGGTGCCGGTACGTGCAGGTGATCGGCGATGCCGAAGGCTCGCTCGGCCAGGCCGCGGCTGGGTTCGCTGCCCTGTGCGATCGCGCCGCGGATCACGGGCTGCTGGTGGGCCTCGAGTGGGTGCCGAGCATGACCAACATCAGCGACGCGCCGACGGCGCTGCAGATCGTCCTCGACGCCGATCGACCGAACGGGGGCCTGTGCGTCGATTCGTGGCACTTCACCCGATCGTCCAACGATCTCGATGATCTCCGCGCCATCCCTGGCGAGAAGGTGGCGGCGACGCAGTGGAACGACGGCACGATCGTGCCGCAACTCGACGACTACTACACGGACTGTCTCACCAACCGGGTTCCGCCCGGAGCGGGTGAGTTCGCACTCGAAGAGATCGTCCGGGTCCTCGACGCCGCAGGATCGACTGCGCCGATCGGTGTCGAGGTCTGCTCCGCGGACCTCTGGGCCGCGCCCATCGGGCACGCTGCGCAGGTGAGCGCCGATGCGATGAGGCGCGTGCTCGCCCGCGCCCGCGCCTGACCGGAGTCGGTCTGGAGGATCAGACCTCGAGGATCAGACCTCGAGGATGGTGACGGTGCCCGTCGATCCGTCGACCGAGATGAGCGCACCTTCGGGGATCCGAGCGGTGGCCTGCACCACCGACATCGCACAGGGCACGCCGAGCTCGCGACTCACGATGGCCGCGTGGCTGCCGACGGCGCCGACGTTGACGACGATGCCACCGACCGACAAGAACAACGGCGCCCAGGCCGGGTCGGTGGTGGGTGCCACCATGATGTCGTTGAGCTCCATCTCGGGAGCGTCCATCGGGTCGAGCACGATGCGTGCTCGACCGGTGACCACACCGGGGGCGCCGGGGCCGCCTTGCAACACGTCGCCGGGCTTGGCCTTCGGGACATCCGCGGCGTTGCGTTTCGGCCAGGTGTCGATCGGCTCGTCACCGCGGCCGTTGCCGACGATGTACGGGGGATCGATCGTGTGCAGGTGTTGGAACGCGCGTTCGCGCTCGGCGATCGTGCTCGTGTACGTCTGCGGATCGGCGAGGAAGTCGTCGA
>JAYUSX010000006.1:0-16725 GCA_043755475.1 Actinomycetota bacterium | reverse complement strand
ACGGGGATGCTCTGCGAGATCGACGAGCCGGCACCTGCGGCCGAGGCTCCATATCCGGCGGCGGTGCGCAGCACACCGCCGGACAGGAAGGCCCCGGTTCCCACCACGAGCGCGACCACCACCACTGTCGCGACGTGACCTGCACCCGTCCCGACCCTTCGACCCCACGGTGGCCGAGGATCAGCGTCGAGGCGGGTGGTGCTCATGTCTGGGTATCTGCCGCTCGGCGGCGTGCTCCGCCCGAGGTCAGACCTGGGCGCCGCTCAGCGTGAGGGCGATCGTGAACTGCACGCCCTGGCAGCCGTCGGGAGCCACTGCGATCATGCTGACGACGTCGGAGATGGTCTGGGTTGCGCTCGTTGCGCCACCGGCGACGTTGATCGCGAGACCGGTGACCCCTGCGACGCTCACGTTCGACGCGGGACATGCTCCGGCATTGCTCGAGGTGATCGTTCCAGGCGTCATCGAGGTGAACTGCACCGGGTACGGGTTCGGGTTGGTGAGCGTGAACGTGATGTCGCCGTCAGTTGCGCCCGGAAACAGCGATGCGGGGCCAGCGGCAGCCGTGACGGTGACCGACACCGCCGTGAGCGCGGTCGCGCGACCCGAACCTGTACCGGTCGCCGACCACAGACCCCACGCAACCCCACCACCGGCTGTGAGCGCGGTGAAGGCGGCGATGGCACCGATCTTCTTCTTGCGATTGCTGCTCGTCCGGTCGATCGATTTCATGGCGGTGACTCCCGTGCTTCGTGCTGGCGTTGTTCTGGCGTTGTTCTGGCGTTGATCGTGCGTCCTACTGGCATCCGTCGCGCTGATGCGAGGTCCAGTTCGACGGGTGTGTCATCGGACAGCGGCAATTGGGTGCTGAGCGCCATCTCACCCGCGCGGCCCTAACCCCCCAACTCGGGGCCACCCACATGCGGGGTGCCGACCACCACGCGTCAGGATCGCTGGACGTGGTTCAACGCAGCGTGGTGCCGTCGAGATGAACGATGCGACCCTCGTCGATCGAACGATGGGCGGCCACTCCCATCAGGACCGACCAGAGGCCGTCGTCGACGGTGACCTCCGCGGGGCGACCCTCACGAACACACGCCGCGAACCGGCGGTGCTCCACGAACGACGAGCCATGATGGAAGCCGCCATAGGTGACGGCTGGATCGGCGGGCACGATCACCTCGAGCACACCTGATCGATCGCGAGGGCCGACGGAGACGACGTCGCCCGGCACGGTGGCCTCGAGCTTGGCCCGGTCGCCGACCACGGTGATCTCCTGCTCGTGACGCCCGCCCTCGGCGAACATCGACAGGTCGAGGGCACCGCGGACGCCGTTGGCGAAGTCGACGATCACGAAGGCGTTGTCGACGATGTCGGGAACCCGACCGTCGTACACCTCGTCGAGGTGGTTGACGTCCTGGCCACCCGATGCCATCACCCGCACCGGATCGGCGCCCGCCACGAGCCGCATCAGATCGAAGAAGTGACAGCACTTCTCGACGAGCGTGCCGCCGGTGTTGGCAGTGAAGCGGTTCCAGTTCCCCACCTTCACGAGGAAGGGGAACCGATGCTCGCGGATCGACACCATCCGCGTTGCACCGACCACACCACTGCGGAGTTGGTCGAGCAGCTCGGCGATCGTCGGCATGAATCGATACTCGAGACCCACCCAGGTGAGCGCGGAGCGATCGGCAGCTCGCCGCTGCACGTCGAGGCAGTCGGCCACCGTGGTGCACATCGGCTTTTCGACCATGACGGCGAGATCTGTGGCAAGGGCGTCGCGCAGGATGCTCGCGTGCGTGTGATTCGGTGTCGCGATCACGACCGCATCGAGATCGTCGCGCTCCAGCAGCCGGCGGTGATCGTCGTAGGCGGCCACGTCTCGACCGACACACGCCATACCCCACTCGAGCGAGGCCGGCACGGGGTCACACAGCGCGACGACCTCGACCGCATCGACATCGTCGAGCTGGTCGGCCTTCCCCAGATGCACCAGGTTGGCGATGTGCTCGCCGCCCATCATCCCCGTGCCGATGATGCCGTAGCGCAGCGGACGAGAGGTGTGACCAAAGCTGTGACCAGAGCTGTGACCAGAGCTGTCAGGTGTCGATGCCGTCATGGTCGACGATTCTGACAAGCGGGACGGCCGTGTTGCGCAATGGGCCACGCGCCCGGCCAGTGGGAGGCCGAGCGGGATCAGAGGCCGATGAGACCGAGCGTGCCGCCCTGGTAGCCGACGATGGTCACGCCGTAGCGCTTGTTGCCGTTGGCGCACCTGGAGAGCTCGATCACCTCGTCGGGGATCCCGTCCACCAGCTCTGTCAGCCTGAGATGCGGAACGCTCGGCCCGTTCAACAACGCCGACACGATGTCGACGACCTCGTGGAAGTTGTCGCGGAGGTTCTCGCCGAGTTCGCCTGATTCGACGGCCTCCTTGGCCACTTGCTGGCTGATCATCGCCAGCGCAGCACCTGCGTTCGCTGCCAACGTCAGCTCCGCGATGCAGGCGCCGATCAGGAGGTCCTTCTTGTTCACGTACAGACCGGTCACCCACTTCTCGTCGGTGAGGTCGATCTCCGCGAGGTCGGACACAGGCTGCTTCGAGACCGACACGGCCTTCCCGAGCAGGTCGCCGAGGAAGTCCCGAACGTCCTCGGGGATCGGCATCCGACGCGCCGGAGTGCCCAGGGCCATCAGCTCACCACTGCACCGACGACTTCGGCGACCCGCTCGGCATCGAACGGCTTGGTGATCAGGAACGCCGCGCCGCCGGCGATCGCCTGCTCCTTCATCGCCGGGTTGGATTCGGACGTGACGAAGCCGAACGTGGTCTGGTTGCCGGACGCGCGCAGGTTCGTGAGGAATTCGATGCCGGTCATGTTCGGCATGTTCCAGTCGGACATGATCAGGTCGGGTGCGAACGTCGCAACCGCGGCGAGCGCGATTGCGCCGTCCTCGGCCTCGAAGACATCATCGATCGGGAGACCGCTCTGGCGCAGCGTCCGCAGCACGATCATGCGCATCGTCTTGCTGTCATCTGCGATCAAGACCTTCATGACTTCCTCCGGGAGCGTTCGTGGCGAGTGATCTGGCGGCTGGCGACTCGTGGTGTGGATTTCGATCGTTCAGAGTGCTCGGACGTCTGCCAGGAGGCCATCCAGCCGAGTGATCGGCATGAGCTCGCGGGGCCGAGCTGGTCTCCGTCAGACGAGGATGCCCAGGCGGGTGGCCTTCTCGACGGCCGAGCTCCGGTTGGCGACGTCGAGCTTGCGCAGCACGTGGGCGACATGCGTCTTGATGGTCTCGGTCGACACGTACAGCTGGTTGGCGATCTCGGCGTTGCTCGACCCGACCGCGAGCAGCCCGAGGACTTCGCGCTCGCGACTCGACAGCATCGGTTGCACGAGCGGCTGCCACGTCCCGGCCAGCTGGCGCAGCGCGTGCTCGTCGAGCACGCACGCCCCACCTGCGACGGTGCGCACGGCGTGGACCAGCGAGCTGGTGGGCGTGTCGCTGCACAACACCCCTGCGATCCCCGCGTTCACCGCAGCCGACACGATGCCGATGTCGGTCGAGTTGAGCAGCATGACGGCCCGAGCTGTGTCCGACGCGGCCCGCAGCTCGGCCATCACGGTGTGGCACGACTCGTTGGCCGGGGGTTCATCGAGCACGACGACGGTGCCGGCGCAGTTGGCGATGACCTCGATCGCCTCGTGCACACTCGACACACACGCCACCACTCGGAAGTCGGGCTCAGCGTCGAGGCGGAGCTGTACCGCCTCGCGCAACACACGATGCTGTTGCACCACGACGACCGGGATCCCGAACAGTGGGCCCGCAGGGCGCACGTGGTCGAGGGCCGAGTCGGTCATGGCACTGACAGTCCACCGCCGGTGGCCAACCGCAACAAGGCTGGCCTTCTCCGCGCCGAATTGTCGTCAGATCCCGCGTGAAATCGCCGGACATCACCGCAAACACCCAGGTGGATGCACCCTGACGTTTGCCATCACGATGGCGGCGGAAAACCACCTCGAGCAGCAAGAAGAACACCCTCCGTAGGCGAATGCGCTAGCCCCTATCCCCCATGTGGGGGATAAAGAACCCCCCTATCTACGGCCCCCCTAAATGAGTCACCCGGTACTTCCGGGCGGGTCACCCACACGTCAGTCTGTACATGCCCCCGGCGGAGTCCGGGTGCTCGAGTTTCGAGCGATCACAGGAGTGACAGGGAGATCATGAAAATGGCGGGCGCGGACAGCTCAATGGCAATGGCCCCAGACGACTTCGTCGACGGCAACTCGGCGTTGTTTCAGCGGCGGCGAGAACTGCAGCAGCAGTTGGCCGAACTGGACGAAGAGATCACCGACACTCGGACGGTGACCCGGCTTCGCCGGCAGATCGAGGACGTGACCTCCGAGATCGTGCAGTTCAACCTCGGACTCGTACGTTCGTACTGCAAGCGGTTCACCGCGAACTCCAGCCGCGACGATTCGGCGGACTTCGAGGCAGCCGGACTGCTCGGGCTGATGCGGGCGATCGACAGCTTCGACCCCGCCCAGGGCCGCTTCGGTCAATGGGCGTTCAAGCCGATCCAGCGCGAGGTGCTACGGGCCGTCCGTGACGCCGATCATCCCAACGTGAACCTCGGTGACTTCGAACGTCGACCGGAGATCCTTCGGGCGTTCCGTCACCTCCAAGGTGAGGACGATCGCTACAACCCATCGCATGCCGAGGTCGCCATCGTCGTCGGCGCGACCATCGACCAGGTCCGCCGGGTACTCAACCCACCCAAGCTCGAATCGGTCGATCAGGCCGCCTCCGAACAGAACGACGCGACGCTCGGCGACACGATCGAGAGTGCGACACCCGGACCGGAGTCGGTGGTGGTGTCGAGCATGATGCTCTCCGCGCTGCGCACGCACGGTCTGACCGCCCTCGACGCTCGCGAGTTGTTCGTGATCGTGCGTCGCTTCGGCCTCGACGGTGAGCCGCCCGAGAAGCTGGCTGGGATCGGAGAGACCCTTGGCCTGTCGCGTGAAGCCGTCCGCCAGATCGAGGCCAAAGCCGTGGCCAAGATCCAGCATCCGATGGTGCTGCGCAAGGTGCAGCGGCACGGCCGCGGCTGAACGATCGGACCCTGCACCCCTCCACCCCGGAGAAGCGCCGGCGAAGCGCCGGCGAAGCGCCGGAGAAGCGCCGGAGAAGCGCCGGAGAAGCGCCGGAGGTTCGGCGGAACGCCGGGGGATGACGGGTGATCGGCGGGTTCGGGAGAAGTCACCCGTCAATCCCGCTCAATCATCCTTTCGAGCAGCTCCCCTCCAGGGACGGTCTTGATCACGGAGCCACACGGATCGTGGCTCGGATCAACTCATGGAGGAAGCGACATGTCCACCCGGACCATCGAGTCGACGCACCGTCGGCCTGCGTCACCAAAGAACGCCGGTCGTTCTGTGCACACCGTGCCGGTGGAGGTCGCCAGTCCTTGGGCAGGCCGTCAATCCCCGTGCACCGCGGCCGAGGAGCTCCTCTTCGTCGAGGAGCTCGAGGTGCTGAGCGGCGACCAAGAGGTCGACGAATTCGAACGCCGTGACGTCACCGTGCTCATCACGGCGCTGCGCTGCGGTCTCAGCCCTGACCAGCTGCTCGCTCAGGCGCCTGGCGTTCGACCTCACCGGCTCCTGGCCGCCCACCGCGAACTCGAAGGGCGGAGACTCCTCGCAGAACACGCGTGGCGCACGATCAGCGTCGACCCCACCCCGCTGACGTTCGAGACCTTCGCGCCCTGCGCCGCCGAACTGTTGCCGGCCATCATGAGCCAAGTGGCACCGTGCTTGAACGATCACGTTCGGCTGCACGCGGCGATCGAGGACGCCACCGACCAGGTGAGCCGGACCACGCGCCGGGTCGCGATGCTCGAGCAACGGCTGGGGGAGGCGGGGTCCGAACCCGATCGGGCGCGCGAGCTCGGAACGCTGCTGTACGACGTGTACGGCCAAGGCGCCTGGAGCCTGCCGACGTTCCTGCCACCGCGCGTCGGTTCGCTCGTCCCACTGCGGGTCGGTGCGCTGCTGGGCGACGACATCACCGCCAACCGACGCGCCAGCTGAGTCTTCCCTCACTGGATCGGTCGACTCTTTCCGGCACCTTGCCGACATCCTGACCCGAGCGCACGGGCGAGGCGGGGGCCTCCTGACCTACGATCCACCCATGGCTGGGGCGCGGCGAGCACGATGAGTTCGTCCGGTCCAGAGGGCCCGACCGGCCCGACCAACCCGACCGCGCACGCTCAGGCCGACGCATGGGTGCGTCTGCCACCGGCTGAGCTCGTGGCTGCGGTGCAGCTGCAACCCACGCCCGACATCCCCCGGGCGTCGATACGCGACCTGCTGCGCCCGCTGCACGACGCGCAGGGTCGTCTGATCGACTGGGAGCTCGTCGCATCGGGGTTCGACCGTCGCGAAGCGGTGTCCGACTTCCTGAGCTGGCGCGCCTCCTGGCGCCGTCACTGGCCGATCGGTCCGATCAGCAACATCGCGAGCCTGCGCGACCTGATCGTCGACATCGACCACGACCTCGACCGAACGCTCGACCTGTTGCTCGACTCCATCGTGTCCGCGACAGGCCGCCCGGTCTCGGTGGCGGCACGCGAGGTACCGGCACTGACCGCCGAGCTCGAGACGGTGCGGCTGGCGCTGTCGATCGACGAGCGAACGGGGTGCGGCATCGTCGACGACATGCCTGCGATCACCCGAGGCTCGGGATTGGCGCGCACGTGGCTGACCCCGGCGTGCGCAACGCCAGCGGGTTCGGACATCGACCCCGATCGCGGTCAGGTCATGCTCGCGGGCACGCCGGTCTCGGCCGTCGTGCTCCGCTCCGACGCCGGCGCCTCGGGGCTGGTGGTGCTGCACGGCGGTCCGCCTCACGACGCATTCGTCGGGGTGACCGCAGTCGACCTGCGTGGAGAGACAGCGCTCGTCTTGAACGAGCGCGGCACGTCGTTGCGCCTCGAGCTCCACGACGCTCGGCCACTGTCGTGGCTCGTCCCGCGATCGCTGCGATGGCACGTTCGTCCTGTCCCCATCGTCGCCGTTTGGACGTTGCTGTTCGAAGGTCTGCACGCGGCGCTCGAGCAGTCTCGTTCGACGGGGGAGCCGGTGGTGATCTCGGGGGACGCTGGGGTCGTCTGAGCAGGCGTTGCGATCGCCCGATGACAACCCGAGGAGGTTCGTGCCGAAGAGGCATCCTCTCGGGACTGTCACCGTGGTGATGAGTGACACGACCGACCACGTCCGCGACGCCCTCAGCAGCATGTACGGCGCCGTCGCCGCACTGATCCGCGAGGATCGGATCGGCATGGAGTTGCTACTCGGCGACCTGCGCGAGAACTTCGACGATTTCACGGAGCTCCTCGCCACGATCGCGTTCGCGACCCTCGACCGCCTCGACGCTGCGCTCACGAGCGGTTGCGCACTCTCACCACGAGAGACCCGTGGGCTCGCCCAGCACCTGCTGACCGAGGCACACCGTTTCGCCCTGGTCGATGCGATTCCCGTGCAGGCGGCGGCTCGCCGGCTCGACGCCGTGCGATGTCACGACCACGAGTTCGTCACGGCCGAAGTGATGCACGCCCGCACGGTCGCCTCGGATGCCGACCTCGTGTGTGGAGCGGTCGCACTGATGGCCGCGACCGTGAACGTCTGGGCGGATCGATCTGGTCGGACGACCCACAAGGCGATCGCCGATCTGTGCCTCGCCGCATCGGTCGAGCCCGTCGCCTGATTCGCTCGCGTTCTGCCGCTCGTCGACGGGTTCTCGACGGGCTCTCGACGAGGTCTCGAGGGATTCTCGCGGGGCTCGAAAGATTTCGGTTGCGCACCCGCTCCGAAGCCGGACGATCAGTCACAGCGGTCGGCATCACGACCGCGACCGGCGAGCCGACAGCTCGACGGATCGCACGAGGAGAACTGCGATGTCTGTTGCCCGACCCCTGGATGAACTGATCGAACACACACCCGAGCTGCCCTGGCTCGACGACGCCGCGTGCGGCGAACTCGACACGGGCCAGCTCGACCTGTTCTTCGTGGAAGCCGGCCGCACGATCGCCGCGTCGACCGTGGCCCTGTGCCGCAGGTGTCCCGTGCGTCGCCAGTGCCTCGATCACGCGTACGAGCACGAGATCGTCAGCGGTTACTTCGGCGGGGTTTCTCCCGGCCGACGTCGCGTCCTCAGCCACGCCGAGGCCGTCGTCGAGATCAGCCGCGACAGCCGCTGATCCGCTCGGTCGTGAACGAACACGCGACGCTCCGGGGGCCCCCGAGCCGCCCGCGCGATCGCTAGACGAACAGGCCCAGTCGCAGCGCTCGCGCCACCGCCTGTGTGCGGTCACGGGCACCGAGTTTGTCGAGCGTGCGGGCGAGGTGGGTCTTCACCGTGTCGGTCGAGATGCCCAGTTCGACGCCGATCTCGGCATTGGTCAGTCCTTCGGCCACTCGGCCCAGCACCGTCAGCTCGCGTGCGCTCAGCGCCTTCATGGAACGCACCGGCTCCGCCGCCTGACGGCCATGCAGCAATGCGGCGATCGCCCGCGGATGGAGATGTCGATTGCCCGCGGCCACCGCGCGAACGGCAGCGCCCAGCGCATCGACCGAGCACGTCTTCGGGACGACCCCGATGCAGCCGTGTTCGAGTGCCGTGTCGACCACCACGGGCGTCAGATCGCCGGAGAGCACGACGACGGCGGCGGCGGGATGCGCCGTCAGCAGCTCCGCGATGTGTCCGAACGTGGCGCCCTTCGGGCCCATCGACGGCTCGATCAGCACGACATCGGGACGGAGCTCGTCGTACCTCGCCAGCAGTTGACGCGGGTCGTCGATCGCACCGCACACATCGATGCCGAGGGCGTCGAGATAGACGATCGCGCCG
Source organism: Actinomycetota bacterium (assembly GCA_043755475.1). Taxonomy (GTDB): domain Bacteria; phylum Actinomycetota; class Acidimicrobiia; order Acidimicrobiales; family Ilumatobacteraceae; genus VFMC01. Next base: position 7,800 of record JAYUSX010000006.1, on the reverse strand, counting down.
CGCACGAAGACCACTTGGTCGTCGGCCACGAGCACGCGGAGCCGACCGTCTTGTGCTGGCACGAGCGAACTCTATTGCGCGTCCGGAGGGTGACCGGTCATGCCATCCGTCGATGCCGCACACAGCACGACCCTCTCCACCGCCACGACCGCCGACGAGGACTCGTCGCCCGAAGGCGACACATCATGGCGCGAGCGCCCGGCAGGCGGACAGTCGCTGCCAGGCGTGGCTCGCTCATCAGCCGCCACCGCGAACCAACCGGACCAGACCGAACCAGCGAGAACGTGATCGACCGTTCGACGGCGCTCGCCCGGATGCCCTCCCGGAACACCCCTAGGAGCTGATGTGCGAATCCTCATCGTCGATGACTCACGATCGATGCGTCTCGTCCTGAAGCGAATGCTCGCCCAGATGGGGCCGGCGACGTGGCAGTTCATGCTCCTCGGTCTGTCGTGAAGCCCATTCGGGTGCTGGTGGTCGACGACGCCGTCGTGGTCCGCAAGCTCCTCACCAGCGTGATCGACGAGGATCCCGATCTCGAAGTGGTCGGCGTCGCGGCGAACGGCCTGATCGCACTGGGCAAGATCGAACAGCTGAAGCCCGACATCGTCATCCTCGACATCGAGATGCCGGAGATGGATGGCATCGCCGCCCTTCGGGAGATCCGCAAGCTCGACCGTTCGCTTCCCGTGATCATGTTCAGCACGCTCACCGAACGCGACGCGTCGGCCACCATGGAGGCGTTGGCGCTCGGCGCATCCGACTACGTCACGAAGCCCGCAAACGTCGGAAACGTCACCGCTGCCATGGACGCGGTCCGCCGGGATCTCATCCCGAAGATCAAGGCGTTCTGTCACAGACAAGCACCACAACCACCGGCTCCGCCGACGCAGTTCGTTCCGACATTGGCCAGCGGCCGTTGCGAGTTGGTCGTGATCGGCTCGTCGACCGGAGGGCCGAACGCACTGACCACGGTGATCGGCCAATTGCCGAAAGGGTTCGAGAAACCGATCCTGATCGCCCAGCACATGCCAGCGGTGTTCACCCGCTACCTCGCCGAGCGCCTCGATTCGAGTTCGAACATCCGCGTGCGCGAGGCGGTTCACGGCGACACGCTCGAGCCGGGTCTCGCGCTCGTGGCACCTGGCGACCATCACATGTCGTTGCGACGCGGCGACGGCGGCATCATCGTCGTGCTCGACCAGTCGCCTCCGGTCAACTACTGCCGGCCAGCCGTGGACGTGCTGTTCAAGTCGGCCGCAGCGATCTTCGGTGGCGACGTTCTGGCCGTGGTGCTCACCGGTATGGGTCACGATGGCCGCGACGGCTGCGCAGCGCTGAAGCAGTGCGGCGCCGCCGTGATCGTGCAGGACCACGCGACCAGCGTGGTCTGGGGCATGCCGGGGGCCGTGCACCAATCCGGGATCGCGGACCAGACCCTTCCCCTCGACGACATCGGGCACGCGATCGTCACGCGTGCTGCCGGCGGTGCACGCGTCAGGGAGAGGATCTAGATGCCGACCATCACCGCGCACCAGTTCGACCACCTTCGCGAGATGGTGCTCAGGGAATCCGCGATCGTCCTCGAACCCGGGCAACCTCGCCTCCGCGAGCAGCCGAACCATCTACTTCCAGCCGATTTGAAACAGATCGCGGGTCCCGAGTGGGATCCACCAGATCAGAACGAGAGGTATGCAGATGTCCACCAGTGTGTTCCTGGGTCGGCAGCCCATCTTCGACCGTAAACGGCGGACGTACGCCTACGAGTTGCTGTACCGCAACGGCACCGAGAACCTCGCGTTCTTCCGCGATCCCGACGACGCCACCCGACGGGTCCTCGAGGTGGCCATGCTCGAATGGGGCTTCGACCGGGTGGTCGGGGATCGGTACGGCTTCATCAACGCGGCATCGGGAATCCTCCACAGCGGGATCCTCGACATCTTGCCGGCCGACCGTGCGGTCATCGAGCTCGAAGAGGAGATGGTGTTCGACGCTCCGGTCCTCGACGCGATCCGCGCCGGTCACGCTCGGGGTCTGCGGTTCGCGCTCGACGACGTGACCTCGGTCGACCGGCCTGGCTTCGCCGACGTCGCCCCGTTCATCAGCGTCGTGAAGATCGACCTCCAGCGTGTGGCCGACGGCCAGCTGGGAACGCTCGTCGACGACGTTCGCCAGCGCTTCCCCGGCGCACTTCGCCTCGCTCAGAAGGTCGAAGAGCACTCCGAGTTCGGTCAGGCGGTCGACCTCGGCTTCGATCTGTTCCAGGGCTACTTCTTCGCCAAGCCCGAGGTGATGGGTCGCACCGAGAGACCGGCGAACCTCACCGCCGCCATTCAGTTGATGTCGGAGGTGAACCAGCCAGAGGTCGACCTCGACCGGGTCGAGCAACTCATCTCCACCGACCCGACGCTGGCCTATGGCTTGCTGCGGCTGGTGAACTCGAGCTCGTACGGCCTCACCGTGCACGTGCAGTCGATCCGGCACGCGATCGTGATGCTCGGCCTCGCTCAGGTCCGCCACCTCGCCGTCCTGCTCACGATGGCCACGTCCGCTCAGGCTGTCAGCGAGGAGCTGATCGTGCTGGCGGCCACCCGCGCCAGAATGGCTGCGGGGATGGCCGGCGACGACGACGGCCTCGCCAACATGTCCTTCACCGCGGGTCTGCTCTCGGTGGTCGACGCCGTCTTCCAGTGCCCGATGGCCGAGCTCGTTGCCGACCTCCCCCTGCAGAACGACGTCCGCAGCGCCCTCGTCGACGGCACCGGTCCGGTGGGCGAGATCCTCGCGACCGTGTACGCGTTCGAACGTGCCGACACCGCCGCGCTCGAGCGGCTCCGGCCCGATGGCGCCGCGCAGATGCGCGAGTGGTTCGGCGACGGCGCCAAATGGGGCGAGACGCTGCGCCGCGAGCTCGCCCCGCAACCCTGAGATCCGCACCCGGAACGCTCCCGAGCGAGGGCTCTCGACGTCCCCAAGGGTTGTCCGGGGCCTGATCCCGTCGGATTCAGCCAACGCACCGCCGTGTCGCCGGTGGAAGCGTCAGTGAACGTGCACCCTCACTGCATCACGAACTCGAGGAAGTAGATCTCGTGGACTTCCTCGGGATAGGCATTCGCGAGCCGCTGGGTCAGCAGCTCCTTGATGTTCTCGCGACCTTCGGGTTCCTGCAACGTGGCCATCGAGTTGCCCGACAGCGTGGACACGATGATGTCCTTGGCGGGTGCGGTGTTCAGCGGTTCGCCGGCTCCCTCGCCCTTGGCGACACCGACGACACCGGGGCACAGTCCGAGCGACACGGTGACCCTGAGGAAGTGACCGTCGTTGAGGTTGATGCTCATCGACTCGAGATCGAGGGTGTTGTGGTGCGCGGTCGTCGCATCGGTCCCTGGGGCACACCCTTCGAGCTGCACGATCGTCGTGGTCGTCGCGCTTCCGGGGGTGGCCGAAGCGCCCCGACCGCCCAACATGTAGCCGGCGCCTGCGAGGGCGACGCACATGCCGATGAGCTTGACTGGGCTCTTCTTCTTCTCGCCGTCCTCACCGGCTGCGTCTTCCTTCTTCTTACCCATTGGTGACCGTCCGTGTCTTTGGGCTCCACGACCAGGAACTTCGCGTGGAGGATTCGTGCGTTCTTGACTGTCCGGAGACAGTTCGTCCGAGGCCAGGTGGTCGGACGAGATCAGCCGTCGATGGCCAGCGCCGGGTCGAGCGAGATGTCCGACTTGATGAGGATCTCGACTCGCCGGTTCGCTGCCTGGCCGGACGTCGTCGCGTTGTCTGCGATCGGTTGTGTGTCGCCATATCCCGATGCCGACAACCGGGAGACGTCGAAGCCGCGGAGCTCCATGTATCGCAACACCGAGACCGCTCGCCCGGTCGAGAGCTCCCAGTTCGACGAGTATCGGGCGTTGTTCACCGGGCGCGAGTCGGTATGACCCTCGATGGAGAGATCGTTCGGGATGTCGCGCAGCGGGTCGAGCACGCTGTCGAGAACCGCGAGGCCTTCAGGTCTGAGCGATGCCTGGCCGCTGTCGAACAGCACGGCCTCGTTCAGGATGCTGAGCACGAGTCCCTCGCCATCGAATCGAAAGGCGACCTTGTCTCCGAACCCATTGGCTTCGGCCGCCCCGAGGATCGAGTCCTCGACCGTTTCGAGCGCGTCGAGAGCCTCTTGCGCAGCTTCCTTCTCGGCATCTTGTCGGGCTTGTTCGATCTGCAGTTCGGTCGGCGTGGCCATCCCCGTTCCGTCGCCGTTGCCGATGCCTTCGGCACTGGCCGGCATCACGTTCGAGTCGAGCACTCCTTCACCGCCGTCGAGCGGCGACGATCCGGTCTGGCCTTCGCTGATCGTCACCACCTGCGAGCTCCCACCGCCGCCGAACTCCGAGCGAAAGCTCTCGGCGAGCTTCTTGAACTTCTCGAGGTCGGTTCGACCGATCGCGAACAGCACCAGGAACAGAGCCATCAGCAACGTGAGCATGTCGGCGTACGGGATCACCCAGGCCTCGTGGTTCACGTGCTCTTCGTGCTCCTCGTGCTCCTCGTGCTTGTGGCCCTTCTTGCCACCGTGCCCGCCGCCGCTCACGTCGAGGCCTGGCGGAGCGCTTCCGCGTCCTTCGGCGACAGGTAGCTCATCATCGTCTCTTCGATCACTCTCGGGTTCTGACCACCTTGGATGGCGAGGACGCCCTCCATCACCATCTCTCTGGCCTGCGCCTCCTGCGCCGACATGCGCTTCATGCGAGCCGAGAGCGGCAACATCACACCGTTGGCGAGGAACACGCCGAGGAAGGTGGCCACGAAGGCACCGGCGATGCCCGCACCGAGCTTCTCGGGCTTGTCGAGCTCGCCCAGGGTGGCGATCAGACCCACCACGGCGCCGATGATGCCGAAGGTCGGCGCGAACACGCCGTACGACTGGCACCAGTCGGACGCCACCTTGTGCCGCACCTTCATGGCCTTGATGTCGGTCTTCATCACCTGGCCGACCGCGTCGGGGTCGCTGCCGTCGATCGCGAGCTGGAGGCCACGCTTCATGAACGGGTCGTCCAGGTTGGCCATCTCCGATTCCAAGGCCAGCAATCCCTCGCCGCGAGCCTTGCGTGCGAACTCGACGAGCGTCTTGATCGTCTTCTCGGCGTCGATCGGCTGGTCCTTGCCGAGCACCGCTTTCATGATCGCCTTGAACACGCCCGTCGTGGCGGTGAACTCGTAGCTGGCCATGGTGGCGCCGAGGGCGCCTCCGGGCACGATGAGCAGTGCGGTGACGTTGACGATCAGGAAGACGGGGCTCACATGGTGCGTCTGTGCGCCGAACAGGGTGAGGACGAGCGCCAGGAGGAGACCGACGAGTGTTGCGGGCATGCGTCAGCCCTCCGTCGAACGGTCGTCGGATCGAGCGCCAGCCGGCTCGTCGTCGAATTGAACGGTCGGCATCGGCGAGACGGCCGCAGCGGCATGAACCGGATTCACGTGCACCGTGTCGACCTGACCGAGGCCGCCCATGCGTCCTGGGTTGTCGGCGTCGATGCCGTCGACGGCAAGGCGGGCTGCGAGCGCGATCGACCGGGCCCGCAGATGGATGACCTGCTGGACGATCTCTTCTGGCGACTCGACCACCACGTACTCCGTGCCGTTCAGCAGGTGGACGACGGTGTCGTGGTGTCCCTCGAGGCGTTCGATGTGGTCGGGATTGATGTACAGCGGATCGCTCTGCCGCAACCTCGTGAGGCGGATCATGCCGTCGACTGTGCCGATGCGGCGGCATTGCGCCATGAGCCGACACGGCCCCCGGGGGGGTTTCCGGACCGTTGCGTCCGTCACGCATCCGGGTGTCCGTCGAGCGCCGTACGCGGCAACTGCAGAAAGGGTTGCATCCCGGCCGTGTTTCCGGACGGTCATCTCCGTGGAACCTGCCGAGGATCTCTCCCATCAACTCTGGACGATGCGCGAGTTGCTCGAGCAGCTCGTGTTCAAGCTCGAGGTGCAAGGTCTGCTGCTCGCGTCCGGGCGCGCTCGGTGGATCCCCTACGTCACGGCTGAGCTCGAGGCGATCATCGAAGCGATCGGCGAGATCGAAGCGCTCCGCTCCGAGGCCTCGGGTCGTCTCGCCCGTCAGCATCGTCAACCGCAGTCAGCCAGCCTCGCAGAGCTCCTCGAACACACGGGCGAACCATGGGCCGCGCTCCTCGCGCAGCACCGACTGCACCTGCTGTCGCTCCAGGCCGAGATCGAGGAGATCTCACGGGCGAACCACGAGATGGCGAAGCGCAGCCTGATGCGGTCCCGCGAGATCATCGCTTCGCTCGGCGAGCAATCGGTCGACGTGTACGACCCCCGCGGCATGACCACCCCGCTTGCGGTTGGGTCGCTCAGGTTGGATCGGACGGTCTGAGATGGCCAGCCTCTCCTCGCTGAACACCTCGTTCTCGGGCCTGAACTCGCAGAAGCGAGTGCTCGACGTCATCGCTCACAACATCGCCAACGCGACCACCGAGGGATACCACCGCCAGCGCGCCGAACTGCAGTCGCTCGGCCGCTCCTCCACCAGCGGTGTGTTCAGCGGTGTTTCGCAGAGCTACGGCGTCGATGTCAGCGGCGTCACCCGCGCCTACGACGTTCTGCTTGCGAACCGCGCCGTTCGCGAGGACGCTTCCCGAAGCGCCGCCAACATGATGAAGACCTCGATGGCCACCGTCGAGGGCGTGTTTCCCGAGCCGACCGATCTCGGTCTCGCCCACCAACTCGATGTGTTCTGGGGATCGTGGACCGATCTCGCCAACGACCCCGGCGGACTTGCCTCGCGTACCCAGCTGCTGGAGAACGCGGACGGGCTCGTCACCAACCTGCGGCGCTCGTCGAACGACCTGCAGGCCATCAGCGACGGGGCGACGGCGCGCATGAACACCATCGCCGCCGAGGTGAACGATCTTGCCGATCAGATCGGGAACCTCAACCGGACGATCGGCTCGTCGTTCGGAGAGAACCTCGACCTGCTCGACCAGCGCGATGTGCTGGTGGGCAGGCTCGCCAACCTCACCGGTGCCGTCGCCCGGCCATCGGATGCCAACGGCATCGATGTGTACATCAACGGGCGCGCCATCGTCAGCGGCACGATCGTCCAGCGCGTCGACGGCACGACGGGACCGCTGGTCTGGATGTCCGACAGCGCAGCGGTGAACCCCACCGCAGGCGAGGCGCAGGCACTCACCGCGGTGATCAACGACGTCGTCCCGAGATACCGGGCGAGGCTCGACGACATCGCCAGCACGCTCGTCACCCAGGTGAACGCTCTCCACACCACCGGCTACGACCAGAGCGGCACCACAGGGCGGAACTTCTTCGACCCTGCGAACCTGACCGCGGCCACCATCAGCCTGTCGGTCGATGTCGCCGGACAGCCGGCGAACATCGCCGCCGGAGCCCCGGTGCTCCCCGGCCCCGCCGCCCCTGGTCCGCTCGACGGCGAGATGGCTCGCCGCCTCGCTGCGCTGGCCGACTCCGCGACGGGCGCTGACACCAAGTACCAGTCGATGATCTCTACGCTCGCCGTCGAAACCCGCTCGGCACAAGGGCGAGCATCGATCCAGGAGCAGGTGGCCGACAATGCGATCCGCGATGCCGATTCGGTCGGCTCCGTCAGCCTCGACGAGGAGATGGCCAACCTCACCGCTGCGCAGCGAGCCTTCGAGGCCAATGCTCGGGTGATCACCGCCGTCGACGAGATGCTCGGGTTCCTCATCGAGCGCACCGGGGTGGTCGGCAGATGAGAGTGACCAGTTCGATGATGTTGCGCTCCAC
>JAYUSX010000005.1:0-16803 GCA_043755475.1 Actinomycetota bacterium | reverse complement strand
CTGGTCGCCAGGCTGCACGAGCACGATGTGCCGTGTGCCGTGGTCAATCCGCTCGACCAGGTCCATCTCGACCCTCAGGTGCAGCACAACGGCATCCTCGTCGAACACCAGCGCCCGTGGCTGGGCACCGTGCGCGAACCGCGACCGCCGGCGCGCTACTCGGCCACGCCGACGTCACTCGGCCGTCACGCGCCCAAGCTCGACGAGCACACCGACGAAGTGCTCGGTGAGCTCGGCCGAAGCGTGGAGACGATTGCCGACCTCCGCGGTCGAGGCATCATCGGCCAACGCCGCTGACCCGACTCACCGCTCGCGAGCGGCCGTGGTCGTGCGGCCCACGAGTTGCTTCAGCCGTTCTGCGCCGTGGACGGCGCGGAACTCCTCGACGGTTCGGCCGATCACCTCGGCTGGCCCGACGGCGCGTGCCGTGGCGGAACGGGGCAGCCCGAACAGCGGGGCCATCTCGCCGAAGCAGTCTCCCGGACCCACGATCGCGACCGGCGCGAGCGTCGCCTCGCCGACATCGACGTCGTCGAATCGACGGGTGATCTCGATCTCGCCGGACTGCACCTCGAAGATCAAGTCTCCGGTCGAACCCTCGCGGAACAACACCTCACCCGCGGCCAGGTCGAACGAGGTCGTCGCCGCCCGGCGATGCTGATCGGGCGTCGGCCCGAGCGAACCCCCACCGAGATCGACCACGCGATCGGCCAGCGCGAGCAGGCGGTGGTCGTGGGTGGACACCACGACCGTGCGGCCCCGACTGGTCAGGCTGCGCAGGATCCGCAACACCGACTCGACCTGCACGTGGTCGAGGTTGGCGGTCGGCTCGTCGGCCAGGATCACCGGAGGATCGAGTGCCAACGAGCGCGCGATCGCAACGCGCTGCTGCTGACCGCCGGACAGGTCGCCGGGGCGATGGCGCAACCGCTCGCCCAACCCGACCGATTCGAGCAGTTCGGTCGCGATCCGCCTGACGTCGGGCGCGCCGCGACCAGCCGAGCGCATCACGACGGCGACGTTGTCGAGCGCCGTGAGCGAGGGGATGAGGTTGAACGCCTGGAACACGATGCCGACGGTGTTGCGGCGGTACTCGGTGAGACGCCGGTCGTCGATCGCCGTGACGTCGATGCCATCGACTTCGACCGTGCCGCTGGTGGGCCGAAGGATGCCCGCCATGCACGACAGCAGGGTGGTCTTGCCACAGCCGGACGGGCCCAGCAGCAGCACCAGCGAGCCCCGTTCGATGTCGAGGTCGAGGTGATCGATCGGGGTGACCACGGTGTCGCCCTTGGTGTAGCTGACGACCATGTCGGTCAGCCGGACCGCAACGGTGGCGCTCATGCTGCTGCTCCGAACGCGAGCGCGGGAGGCACGCTGACCGCTCGCCGTAACCCGATGAGGCTCGACAGCACACCGGCCAGCACGGCCAGCACCGGCAACAGCACCATCGCCGATGTCGGGATCTCGACCGGCATCGGGAAGACCGGCGCAAGGACCATCGACAGCGCCACCGCGACCAGCGAGGCGAACACCGCGATCACCACCGCCTGGGCGATCAGGCCGACGCCGATGGAGACCGTGGATGCGCCGGTGGCCTTGAACACGGCGAAGTCGCGGGTTCGTTCCAGCGCCGAGAGGAACACGACCGACCCGATGATGCATGCCGCAACGATCCACAACAGGATCCCGATGAACGCGATCGAGCCGGTCGCACCCTCGAGCGGGCGCAGCAGGTCGTCCTTCGCTGTCGCCCGGTCGAAGACGGCCAACGAGGTCGTCGGCGCATCGGTGGCCGGGCCCACGAAGAACGATGCCACGTCCTGCCCGTCGGCGACCAGCACCTGGGCGTCGGCGAGCGGGAGGAACACCGTGCCCTGGCCGCCGAAGAGGGTGAGGTCGTCGATCACCCCCACCACGTCCAGGGTGATCGAGCCGACGACGATCGTGTCGCCCGGCCCCTTCCCCAGCGACGAGGCGACCACCAGCTCTCCGGATGCTGCCAACGGGCGGCCGCTCGACACGTCGGGGTTGGCACTGCCGGCCGGGTCGACCCCGAACAACGACACCTGTTTCAGCTCGCCGTCGAGCATGACGGTCGCGACCGAGTAGAGCACCCCGGCCGAGCGATCGGGCCCAGCGTCGCCGGCCACGACCCCGCCCGCGGAGAACGGACCGTTCGCACCGGCCTTCGCGTAGTACAGGTCGCCGCCCAGACGATCGAGCAACCTGTTGATCTCGTTCGGGAACGCGGCCGCCAGGCCCGACATCACCAGCGTCATCGAGAACACGAGCGACGTGGCCGTGAGCGCGATGACGAACCGCTTCCTTCTCCAGAGCAAGTCCTGCAGCGCCGCTGACAACATGTCGCACCCCCGGCCGCGCACCTTACGGCATCGGATCACCGATCTCCCCCAGGTGGGGCTCGAGATGGGCGACGTCGGCGGCCATGCGGCCTGCGTACCAGCCGCCGGCATCGACGGATCGCGACCGCATCGGGGAGGTGTCGGGAAACCACTCGTCGCAGCGCGACTGCACGGCTGCACGCCGGGCCGCCTGCACCGGCACCAGCGCGCCGCCGTAGTGCACCGCGGCGTCGTCGTGGGCGCGGCGTCGGGCCTCCTCCAGACGTTCACGGATGCGTTGGGCGAAGCTCAACACGAACGCACGACGGAACGCGGGCGAGCGCGTGCGACCTCCGCCGGCGCCGGCCATCGCCATCGACTTGGACATCTGGACGAGCAACGACGTGAACGTGAGCTCGACGAGATCGAGCTCGACGGGGAAGCCCATCACCGTGGCGAAGCCCCACCCGTCGTGCCACACCACTCGGCCGCCGTTCACCGACGCCACCGCGCCGAGCAGCTGTGCCTTCTCCTTGGCGTACGGATCGTCGAGATGCAACCGGCGGGCCTGCACCCCGGCGGCCAACGACTGCACGCCCGACTGTGCCGACGCTGCCGCCACCATCGCCGCATCGATCGCGTAGCGGGCCATGAGTTCCTGCGCCTTGGCCATGAACGCGTCGGCCTCGGCCTCGAACGTGGTCGACTCGGCCTTGGCGAGCAGTGCGCGCACCCGTTCCAACATGCGCGAGTCGACCTGCTCGTCCGAGCGCCGGGGACCGTTCGCGGCAGTCGCCGCGGCCGTGCGCCACGCAGACGGGGGCATCACGACCGGCACCACGCTCGGCAACCGGACGAGGAAGCGGGCGAGCATGAACCGATCGGCGAGCTTGCCGAAGTCGTCGGGCCAGGTGGACCGGCGGCCGCGACGGATGCGGACGACGTCGAGCTGATCGGTCCACGCGTCAGGGCGGTCGGGGCGCTGCAGCGTGGTGTCGGCCAACACCATGTCGGCCACGAGGCCGGAGATGCCACGGTCGAACTCGTGGTGCACGGCGTGGACGAGGTCGAGTGGCGACCAGCCCCGCTCCCACACGTCGGCCACGAACGGGCCGATCCGGCGGACGACCAGATCGTCGATCAGATCGTCACGATCGACACGCTCGAGCCCACGGATGACATCGGCGACCGACGGGAGGTCGCCGACGCGTGAACTGCCAGTGACGGCGCGCACCCCCTGTTGCACGAGCTGATCGATCTGCTCGCGAGGGTCGTACCGGTTGGAACCGGCGAATGGATCGGCGGGTCGGGATGCGGCGTCGGCGTGGACGCGATGGGTGGCCGCAGCTCGTCGCTGCTTCGTGCGTTTTCCCATGCCGAGAGCATGCCCGGCCGGTGTGACGCGGCGGGACTTCCGGCGAGAAAACCCGCCACTCGTCCGACGGGCCGCGAATCGACGGGCGACCACGCAGGAGATGCCGACTCGTCGGCCTCGGTCAGAACAGGGAGTGCTGCGCAGGCTCGGTGTCGGCCGCGGGGGCCGATCCGGGGCGGGGTTGGTCGAATGGGCCCTTCGCCGCCTCGACCGCGAGCCGGTCGACGAGGTCGTTCATCGGCTCGCCCGAGTGGCCCTTCACCCAGCGAAACGACGGCTGCGTGCGCTGCACGATCTCGATCAGCGGTTTCCACAGGTCGGTGTTGGCCACCGGCTCCTTCTTCGAGTTCTTCCAACCGTTCTGCTGCCAACGCACCCACCACCTGTCTCGAAAGCAGTTCACGACGTACGTGGAGTCGCTGACGATCGTGACCGTCCCCGCAGGTTGGTCGGCGTGGGCGCGGAGCGCCTCGAGCACCGCCTGCACCTCCATCCGCTGATTGGTGGTGTGGGCCTCACCGCCGGCGCCGTGCACCGAGCCGTCGGGCGAGATCGCCCAGGCCCAGCCTCCGGGCCCGGGGTTCCCCTGGCACGCGCCATCGGTGTAGATGACGAGGTCAGTCATGAGGATCGGCGATGTCGGGCATCTCGAACACTGTAGGGACGGCGAGGCATCTCCACGGTTACCCGTGGGTAGGCGTGCGAGACTGTGACCCATGATCTTCGACGGCTACGTCAATCAGCTTCCCGACTCCGACCCGGGAGAGACCTCCGAATGGCTCGACAGCCTCGATGCGGTCATCGACTCGCACGGCAAGCCCCGGGCCAGGTTCCTCCTCTCCAAGTTGCTCGAACGGGCTCGCGAGAGCCAGGTCAGCTTTCCCGCCACCGTGTCGACGCCCTACATCAACACGATTCCTCGCGAGTCCGAGCCGTGGTTCCCGGGCGACGAGTACATCGAGCGTCGCATCCGCGCCTTCGTCCGCTGGAACGCGGCTGCGATGGTGGTGCGGGCCAACAAGGCCGCAGACGGCATCGGCGGTCACCTGAGCACGTTTGCGTCCTCGGCGAGCCTCTACGAGATCGGCTTCAACCACTTCTTCCGCGGCAAGGACGACGGAAACGCCGGCGACCACGTGTACATGCAGGGCCACGCCGCTCCTGGTGCCTACGCCCGCGCGTTCATGGAAGGGCGTCTGACCGAAGACGACCTCGACCACTTCCGTCGCGAGATCGGCCGTGGCGGACGCGGCCTGTCGAGCTACCCGCACCCGCGGCTCATGCCCGAGTTCTGGGAGTTCCCCACGGTGTCGATGGGCCTCGGCCCCCTCACGGCGCTGTACCACGCTCGCTTCAACCGCTACCTCCTCAACCGTGAACTCGACGACACCAGTCAGAGTCGCGTGTGGGCGTTCCTCGGCGACGGCGAGTGCGATGAGCCCGAAACGCTCGGCGCCTTGTCGCTCGCCAGCAGGGAGAAGCTCGACAACCTCATCTTCGTCGTGAACTGCAACCTTCAGCGCCTCGACGGCCCGGTGCGCGGCAACGGCAAGATCATCCAGGAACTCGAGGCAGTGTTCCGTGGCGCCGGCTGGAACGTGATCAAGGTGATCCACGGTTCCAAGTGGGATCCGCTGCTCGCCCAGGACAAGGACGGCGTCCTGCTCAACAAGCTGAACACCACCGTCGACGGCGAGTTCCAGCGATACACGATCGAGCAGGGCGCATACATCCGCGACAACTTCTTCGGGCCCGACCCGAGGTTGCGCTCGATGGTGCAGCACCTCAGCGACGACGACCTGGTGAACCTGCCTCGCGGCGGCCACGACTACCGCAAGCTCTATGCGGCGTACAAAGCCGCGACCGAGAACCTCGGATCGGGTGCTCCCACGGTCATCCTGGCGAAGACCGTGAAGGGCTGGACGCTCGGCCCCGCGATCGAGGGCCGCAACGCAACGCATCAGATCAAGAAGATGAACAAGGACCAGCTGCTCGCACTGCGCGACCGCTTGTACCTCCACGACGAGATCCCCGAGTCGGCCCTCGACGGCGATCTCCCTCCGTACTTCCGTCCGCGCGAAGACAGCGTGGAGTACCAGTACATGATGGGCCGTCGACGCGCGCTCGGCGGCAGCATCCCCAAGCGGCGCATGCACCCCACCAAGCCGCTGCCGCTGCCCACGCCGGCCACGTTCAGCGAGCTGCAGAAGGGCTCGGGGGGCCAGGCCGTCAGCACCACGATGGGCTTCACCCGACTGTTGCGCAACCTCGCCCGCGACGACAACTTCGGCCGGCACGTCGTGCCGATCATCCCCGACGAGGCCCGCACCTTCGGCATGGATTCGCTGTTTCGCGAACTGAAGATCTACGCATCGCAGGGACAGAAGTACGAGCCGGTCGACCACGACCTCCTGCTCAGCTACGCCGAGGCTGCCAACGGCCAGATCCTCGAAGAGGGCATCACCGAAGCAGGCGCGATGTCGAGCTTCATCGCATCGGGCACGTCGTACTCGCACCGCGGCTTTCCGACGGTGCCCTTCTACACCTTCTACTCGATGTTCGGATTCCAGCGGGTGGGCGATCTCATCTGGCAGGCCGCCGACTGCCGGGCGCGCGGGTTCCTGATGGGGGCCACCGCCGGTCGAACAACGCTGATGGGCGAGGGTCTGCAGCACCAGGACGGTCACTCGTTGGTGCTCGCGTCGACGGTTCCACCGGTGCAGGCCTACGACCCCGCGTTCGCCTACGAAGTCGCCGCGATCGTCGAGGCCGGGTTGCATCGCATGTACGGCCAGACCGAGGTCGACCCCGACGTCTTCTACTACCTCACGCTGTACAACGAGAACTACGCGATGCCCACGATGCCCGAGCACGCCGACCTCTCGGAGCAGATCATGCGCGGCCTGTACCGCTATGCGGCAGCGCCCGGTGCCGGCAAGCAGGCAACCCTGTTGTTCAGCGGATCGGCCTGCGTCGCTGCACAGGCTGCGGCGGCCGCCTTGCTCGAGCGTTACGACGTCGGTGTCGAACTGTGGTCGGCAACCTCGTACAAGGCGTTGCGCGAGAACGCTCTCGCGGTCGAGCGTTGGAACCGGCTCCACCCCACCCAGTCGCCCCGCACACCGCTGGTGACCGACCTGCTCGCCGGGTCACCTGGCCCGGTCGTGGCCGTCACCGACTTCATGAAGATCGTGCCCGAGCAGGTATCCCGGTGGTTGCCGGGCCGGAACTTCACGCCGCTCGGCACCGATGGCATGGGCCGCTCCGACACCCGCGAGGCGCTGCGCCGTTTCTTCGAGATCGACGAGGGCCACGTGGTGGTGGCCGTGCTGCACGCCCTTGCGGGTCAGGGCCAGGTCGATGCCGACGTCGTGTCCAAGGCGATCAACGACTACGGCATCGATCCCGACGCCGTCGATCCCTACGGCTTCGAGCACTGACAGCCGCCGCCGCGGTTCGGGGGCTCAGCTCCACCAACCGTTCACATCGATGACGACGTGGGCGGTCTGGAGGGAGAAGATGCACAGCGAGCCATCGGCAGACAGCGGGAGCTGCGCGCCGTTCGACACGGCGTTGTTCGCCTCGTAGTTGGCGGTCGACACGGTCGGCCGATCACCGCACGGCCATGCCGTGATGTACCCGGGACCGTTGGCGTTGGTGACCGTCAAGTTGAGCGACACCGCCTTGGCGCCGGTGGGCACACCACGCACACCCGCGATCGGCACCACCATCACGGTGCCGGCCTGCAGCTGATTGCCACCCGTGCCGCTGTTCATCTCCGGCCGAGCACGATCTCGGGTATCGACGAACCGGAACGGGTCGGATGGCGTGAACCGACGGAGTGAGCCCGAGCTCAGGTAGCCGGTCAGATCGACGACCAGGTCGGTGTCGTTCAGCGTGAACACGCACACCTTGCCGTTTGCCGACACCGGGGTGACGACGAGGTTCGGGCGCACCCGGCCAGGGCTCGGGTTGAGGTTCGACACCTCCGGGCGCTGGCCGTCACATGCATAGACCGTGATGTAGCCAAGGTCGCCCGCATCGGTGCTCGTGACATTCAGCGTGACCGCGCTCACACCAGCGGGCACGCTGCCGTTGCCGCCGATCTGCAACTCGACCGTCTGGCCGGCGCTGAGTCGGCACGAAATCGAGCACGGCACCGTGCGAGTGTCGAGCAGGCGAACCGGCGTCACCGGGGTGAACTTGGCCGGACCGGACGTGCCGAAGTAGCCGTTCACGTCGACCACCAGATCGGTCGCCGTGGTCGAGAAGACGCAGACCCGGCCACTGCCGTCGAGGGGCACCGTGGCTGCGTTGGGGGCGACCTCGCCCGCACCGAAGTTCACCGT
Source organism: Actinomycetota bacterium (assembly GCA_043755475.1). Lineage (GTDB taxonomy): Bacteria > Actinomycetota > Acidimicrobiia > Acidimicrobiales > Ilumatobacteraceae > VFMC01. Next base: position 8,734 of record JAYUSX010000005.1, on the reverse strand, counting down.
GGAGACCACGGGCCGGACGGCACCGCAGTTCCAAACGGTCAGGTATCCGCCGCCCACCTGGCCGACGATGGTGAAGTTGCCGCTGACGGCGCTGGCACCGCCGGGCACACCGCCGCGACCGCTGATCTGCAAGGTCTTCGTGACGCCCGCCTCGAGGCGGGTGGCGCCGAGGTTCTGCCGGGTGTCGACGACACGGGCCGGTGTCACGGGCTGGAAGCCGGCCGACGGTCCGACCGGGGTCGCCGTCGGCGCCGGCGTGACGGTCCCGAAGGCTGCGTCGGGGTCGACGGTGAAGCTCCACGTGACCGTTCGGGCCTGGCTGGTCACCGTGACCGTGTAGGTGCCTTCCACCAGCGGGTTGCGAGGGATCGCAACGATCGCGTTGTCGGCCGCGAGGATCGCTTGGGCAGTGCCATCGGTGTTCAGCCGCGACAGGCTGCAGGTCTGCAACGGGCCGCCCGGACCGGTGACCGTGGTGGTCACGTTGCCGTTCACGGCTTCGGGCATGAGGGCGATGACGGGCAGACCCGTGGGCTCGCTGGTGCTCCATCCGCAATACGCACGGGGATCAGGGGTCTCGACGATGAACCTGTTGAGGTTGGTGGTGGACCCGTTGCCCGGGAAGAGCACCGGCTGGGTGCGAGGTGTCGACGGTCCGAGGCCCCGCAGCACGTCGAGGGTTGCGCCCGAGCGCCACTTCGGGGTGGAGGGGTTGTCGCACTTGCCGAAACCCACCCGCTGCAGGTTCGGGCGCAGCACGCCGATCGCATGGAACGGACCGGTCATCCAGAGCTCGATGTGGCTCCGGGCACTGGTGCCGGCCACGCTCGACACGGCGACGTTGCCGCTGTTGCCGGCCTGATCGCCTTCGGGGGTGTAGCCGGGACGGCCCGGGATCTCGTCGTGTGCGATGTCGTTCTGGAGCATGTAGCACGAGTGCTTGTAAGCGCCGTTCGACAGGTTGGCATCGTCGCTCACGGGCGGCAGCGCTGCCATCTCACGGAAGTAGTTGACGGTGGTCAGCCAGTCAGCATCTGCTGGGATGAACGTCGGAGTGGCCTCCGCAGCGACCTGTCCGGGGAAGGTGGCCAGCGCCAGAGCGCAGCTCACCAAGCTCCCCGCAATACTCCATGATCTCGCCATAGTCCCGCTCCGTGGTCCGCTCGCGTTGTCAAGGAGGTATCGGACCTTTCGCGGGATTCTCTTGAGAGCGATTGTGCGGACCCCCACCGGGGGCTGACGATCAGACGAAGTCTTGAAGTGTCAGAGAGATTTCCTGTGACGGTGACGGTCAAGAACGAGCCTCGGGGCGGCCAACAGCCCTCGGAGCAAGGCCGACGCGTGGGCACCACGCGGCGCCCAGCGCAGGCGACGGACCGACAACCAGAGGCCGCGGCGCACGTCGCCCCACGGTCGGTGCCGGAACAGAACCCACACACGGTTCCGTTCCCGGAAGAACACGGCACGGTCACCGACCGAGGCCATCGTTGCGCTGCCCCGATGGCACACGCGGCTGGCCGGGGCCAGGCGGTACCGCCACCCGAGTTCGGCACCTCGCAGCGCGAGATCGACATCTTCGTAGTAGAGGAAGAATCGTGGGTCGAAGCCGCCGGTCGCTCGGGCGAACGCCGCGCTCAGCAACACTGCACCCCCGGTGAAGATGGCGAGATCGCGGGGCAGCGTGTCGGTCGGGTCGTCGGGGGAATGCATCCCGATGTCCGTGCCGGCACCGTCGGTGCCGAGCATCACGCCGAGGCTGTTGATGGTGGGAGGTTCCGAGGGGAACAGCAGCTTCGGCTGCACCGCACCCACCCGCTCACCTTCCAGCTCGGCGACCAGCGGACCGAGCCATCCGGGCTGCACCACCACGTCGTCGTTCAGGATCATGATCGCAGTGGCCCCGAGCGCGAGCGCGCGCTGTATCCCGAGGTTCATCCCACCGGCGAAGCCGAGGTTGGACCCCGAGACGCACAGGTCGACGCCGGCCACGAGCTCGGGGCCGAGCCGGTTCACTCGGCCCCCGTTGTCGACGACGATCACCTGCACGGTGTCGTCGGCGCGCTCGGTGCGCAACGCTGCGAGGCAGTCCTCCAGCATCCCTGGCGGTGGGTCGTACGTCAGCACGACAGCGGCGATCACGGCGGCACCTTAGAGCCGTGGGCACGAACCTCCACGGCTAGCGTGCCCCACATGACCGGCACCCTGTACATCACCGGCGATCCCGCGGCCGACCACCTCCTCAACGTCGACGGCACGGCGCTGTTGATCGGCATGCTCCTCGACCAGCAGGTACCGATGGAGTGGGCCTTCGCCGGCCCGGCGACGCTGCAGGCGCGCCTCGGGCACCTCGACGCGGCGCTCATTGCGTCGATGGACCAAGAGGCGTTCGTCACGATCTGCTGCGACAAGCCGGCGATCCACCGCTTCCCGGCCTCGATGGGACGGCGCATCCACGAGATGTGCGCGATGCTCGTCGAGGACTTCGGCGGGCGCGGCGAGGGCGTGTGGGACGGGGTGACGACCGGTGACGAGTTGTACGCCCGCCTTCGCACGCTGCCCGGCTACGGCGACGAGAAGGCGAAGATCTTCGTGGCGCTGCTCGGCAAGAGGATGGGCGTTCGTCCGAAGGGCTGGAAGGCCGCCGCCGGCACGTTCGGGGACGCCACGCCGCGAAGCGTCGCCGACATCCACGACACCGCCTCGCTCGGCAAGGTGCGCGAGTGGAAGAAGGCCGCCAAGGCAGCCAAGCGCGACAAGCAGGATCGCCCAGTCCCGTGACGGACGAGGCTCCTCCCCCGACGGTCGACACGACCGGCCCTGCCTATGCGACGCGACTTGCCGCGTCGGTGGCTCCTCGCACGGGCGTGCGCAGGTTGCTCGATCCGCAGCGGCCGTACCGTTGGAACATCCGCCGGCTCGGGCTCGGGCGGGTGCTCGACATCGGTTGTGGCGTCGGCCGAAACCTCGCTCATCTCGACGGCAACGGTGTCGGCCTCGACCACAACGCCGACTCGGTGCAGATCGCGACGTCTCGCGGCCTCACCGCATACGTGACCGATGAGTTCGTCGGGAGCGGCGACGATCGGGCGGCGTCGTTCGACACGTTGCTGTTCGCCCACGTGTTGGAACACATGACCCCGAGCCAGGCCACAGATCTGGTGCAGCAGCACCTGATCTACCTGCGCTCGGGCGGCCAGGTGGCCGTGATCTGCCCACAGCAGAAGGGGCAGGCGTCCGATGCCACCCATGTCACCTTCCTCGACGCGCAGGCGATCACGGCGATCCTGCTCGCGGCCGGCGTGACCGCAGAACGTTCGTTGTCGTTCCCGTTCCCTCGCCCGTTCGGTCGAGTGTTCACGCACAACGAGACGATCGTGATCGGGCGTTGGACGGCGCCGAGCCTCTGATCCGGGCACCTCGATCGACGGCCGTCACCCACCTGCGGCGGGGAGGGCTGGCGTTCGTCGGGTTCGGGTTGCTGCTCACATGTTGGGCAGCGACGATAGGCAGATACGGCGGACCGGACGAACCGGCGCACGTGCTGCGCGCTCATGCCGTCGCCCACGGAGACCTGCTGGGCGCACCATCGGCGGGATTGCCGCCGGGATACCGCACGGTCACGGTGCCGGCTGGTATCGGTACCGGTGATCCGGCCTGCTACCGCCACGACCCCACCGTGACGAGCACCTGCGCCGCAGGCTCCAGCACCGGCGCCGTCACCGTCGCGACCTCCGCCGGAACCAACCCGCCGTTGTACTACGCACTGGTGGGGCTCCCGCCCCGCTTGTTCGGGTACTCCGACGACCCACTGGCGTACCGACTCAGCGCGGTCACGCTCGTGTCGCTGGTCCTCGCGCTCGCCGTCACCCGCCTCCGGCTGCGCGACGAGCGTCGACTCCTCGGCGCGGCTCTGATCACGCCGTCGTGCTGGTTCCTGTGGAGCGTGGTGAACCCGAACTCGCTGGAGATCGCTCTCGTCGCGCTCGCCGCCGCCGGCATCGGGCGTCGACGTCCGCTGATGCCACGCGACCTCTGGTGGATCTCGGTTCCGCTCGCGGTTGCCATCGCGATGCGGCCGATCGCTGTCGCATGGGCGGTCGCACTTCTCGTGGTGGTCGAACTGATCGCGCATCGAGACCTGACCCGACGCCAGCGGCTCGTCGTCTGGGCACCTCCTGCCGTGGCGGTCGCCAGCGTGATGGCGTGGAACGCCTGGAGCGGGTTGGTGGTGGACGACACGCGCACCGCGGAAGCCGGCTCGTTGTTCGACGCCGGGCGCGAGTCGCTCGGTGGTCTGCCGCGCAGCGGTGCCGAACTGGTGGCGTCGATGGGCTGGCTCGAGTACTGGGCTCCATGGCTCGCATCGGTGGCGTGGGGTGCAGCCGTGCTGGTGCTGGCACTCGGTCGGCCCCGGCCGGTGCGCGGCGCTTGGGCCGTGCTCGCTGTGGCGCTGATCGTCGTGCCGGTGGGCTTCGAGATGCTGTTGTACGGCAGGGTGGGGTTGATCTGGCAGGGTCGCTACAGCCTGCCCGTCGTCGCGGTCGGCGTGGTGATCGCCCTCGGTTCGATCACACGCCCCCTCCCCCGCGTCGCGGTGCGTGCCATGTCGGGGCTCGCCTCAGTGGGCACGATCGCGCTGTTCTGGTCGGCGTCGCGTCGCTACGCCACCGGGACCGACGGCTCGTGGTGGTTCGCCGGAGCTGACCGGACGAGCCGATGGCTGGGCCCGGGCACATGGGTGGCGGTCTTCTCGATCCTCGTCGCAGGGGCCATCGTGGCGTTGCTCCGTCGGACGGCTGCTGTGATGATGGATCAGGCGATGGATCAGACGATGTAGCCGAAGACGTCGATGATGACGTCGGTGTTCCCGGAGAAGTTGAACACGTCGAGGTTGCCCGACGATCCGAGCTTGAGGTACGCCTGGTTCGGCACGGGCACGCCAGGCCGTGGGTTCATCGTCGATGCATTGGGTCGACTCGTCCCGGTCGGGTATGCGGTCACGAACGACGGCAGCGAGCTGTTCACCGACGTGACGTTCACCACGACAGCCGACGCGTTGCCCGGCACGGGAGAACCCGTGGCCAGCGGTGTCGCCACCCGGCTCTCGGGGCCGAGCTGACCGGCGACGCCGCCGGTGCCGTCTCGGCTGTCGACCAGCCGCTGTGGGCTCACCGGCACGAACGCTCCGCCGGCAGCCGAGAAGTAGCCGATCACGTCGGCGATGAGGTGCGTGTTCCCCGTGGAGTTGAACAGCGAGACCCGCCCACCCGTGCCGATCTTCGCGAGCACGAGGTTCGCGGCCGTGACACCGGGCGAGAAGTTGTGGGTCGATGCATTGGGACGCGCCTCGCCGGTTGGCCACGTGGTGACGAAGCCGGTGCCCGACGGTCCGTCGACCGTGACGTTGAGGGCCACTCCCGTGACACCCGACGCGGGCACCCCGCTCACGCCGGTCACCTGCAGGTCGATCGACTGCCCTCCCGAGACCGCGCCGGGAGTTCCGCCTCGACCCTCGCCGGTTCGCGTGTCGAGCAGCCGGGTGGGCGCCAACGGAGTGAACTGACCGCCGCCGCTCGGCGGCGTCGTGGTGTAGTAGCCGACCACGTCGGCGATCACGTCGACCCACCCGCTGGAGTTGAACAGATTGACCTTGCCGTTGGCGCCGACCTTCACCGTCACGAGGTTCGGGACGGTCTGACCGGGCACGAAGTTGAGGTTCGACACGCCCGGCCGGTTCTCGCCGCTCGGCCACGCCGTCAGGAAGCTCAAGGCTGAGGGCTGATCGGCAGTCACGTTCAGCACCACCGCAGCCACCCCGGTCTCGGGGACGCCACCCACTCCGGTGACGTCGAGTTCGGTGAACACCTGCTGGCCCAGCGGGGCGAGGTTGCCGCCCTCACCCGTGCGGGTGTCGAGCAAACGGGAGGGGGTGACCGGCACGAAGAAGCTCGGCGCTGACGGCACGGGCTTCTCGATGCGAACCGGACCCGTCGAGTAGGCGGTGCCGACGTTCGAGCCGTTGCGGATGGTGATGTACACCCAGTAGGTGCCGTTCGGCAGAGGTGCGCCGGTGGCCGACGTGCCGTTCCACGTGAACGTGTTCACCCCGCCCGCAACAGGGCGGTTCTGAGCGATGCGGGTGCCATCGAAGCTGCCCCGATTGGTGGTCACCCAGATGTCGGCGGTACCACCCACGCCTGCAACATCGGTGTACGTGATGTCGTACGCGCCCGAGAAGGCGGCGTCGTCGGCGAGCTTGATCTCGCGCAGGCTGAAGTTGCGAGCGCCCGGATCCTCGTTGATGTCGAACCGGAACTGCTCGAAGCGTTGGCCGCGCCAGCCCCGCTTGTGGATGGTGCCTTCGTCGTTCACCGCAGCTGCCGGGCTGGTGGACAGGTCGACCGTCATCCGATGGCAACCGGGGTAGACGACGATGTCCTGGGTCTCGCTCCAGGCGGGGTAGTTCTCGGGCAACCACGCGAAGCGGGCGTTCATGCCGCCGCCGGGCGCGTTGGCGAACCCCATCGGACCGTCGAGACACATCTCGACCGTTGCCCGGTGGTAGCGGTCGGGGTTGGTCTCCGACCGCAACGGCAGTTCCACGAAGCTGTCGTTGCGGATGGTGGTGCCGCTCATCTCGCCGCTCGCGTAGCCGATGTTGGTCATGTCGCCGGTGAGCGCCACGTCGTCGGGACCGTTGAAGTCCCACGGGTTGCCGTTCGAGGTCGCGTAGTCGGCGCCACCTTCGACGTTCGGTGCCAGCACCTTGGGGATCGGCACCCCCGACGGCGGCGACACCGGCGCGTCGGCGCGTCGCAGGCGCACCCAGTCGAGGGTGATGTTCACCAACGGGTTCTGGCCCGTGGGCGAGCCGCCGCGGAGCAGCTCGACCCGGGTCATCGAGCCGGCCCACGGCGTCCGATAGCCAGCAGGGTTGCCACTCGTGTCGCGCAGGTCGAGGTTGTACACCTGGCATCCTGCAGCGGGGTAGAACGGCAACAAGCCCTGTTCGCCGGCAGCGTTCCAGTAGTGGACGGCCATGTTCAGCGCCGCATCGAGGCACATCGAGAACGACAGATGCGAGTACCGGTTCGCGTCCACCGGGGCGACCAGACCATCGCGACCCCAGGGCAGCTCGACTCCCCATGTGCGCACCAGCTTGATCGTCGAGTTGTTCGCCGACGCAACGGTGAGTGTGCCGTTCGACGCGCGGGTGATGCCGTAGCTGTTCTCACTGCCGATCAGGGCGATCGGCGGCACGTCTTCATCGTTGGAGAAGTCCCATGGATCGCTGAACACATCGGTGGCGTAGTCGCCGCTCGTGGAGCGAGCGGCGTCTGGCGAGATTGCGGGAGCTGGGTCGACGTTCGGATGCGCGGACGCGACCGGTACGCCGACCGCCATGACGGCGACCGCTGTCGCACACCCAATGATCGACTTCCACCCGTAGCGGTGGTGCACACGTCCTCCAGAGCTCTGCCCGCTACTGGATCGGCAGCAACAGACGCCGTCTGAACTGCTGGACGGAATTGTACTGTTCAGGTGTGGTCAAGTCGGTCGCGCTGTGTATGCAACCGCTGTCGCGAGACTCCCCCGAATGAGGGAGAGCTGCGCCCGGGCGGATGCGAGCGCCGCGATCAGCTCCGCCTCCAACCGCTCGCGCTCCTCCGCCGACAGCACGCGACCGGCATCGTCGATCTCAGCCACGGATGCCGCTTCGCAGCCTGGCGTACCAGCTCCGCGGCACCGCGCTGTAGCGCAACACCTTCGTCGATCGCAGTTGATCGAGCTCGGCCTCGAGGACCCGCACCCGCTCGACCATCGCTGGAGGCGCGTCACCCTGCAATTCGGCGAGGCGCGCTCCCAATCCGACGATCGTCTGGGTTCGTGCGTCGAGCAACGACTCGAGCTGGGCGATGCGGGCGCGCAAGTCGCGTTCGGTGGTGTCGATCTCGTCTGGTGTCGGCATGTCTGGTGTCGGCGGGTCTGGTGTTGGCATGTCGGGGGTCAGCTCGGCCATAGGAGTCGGGGGTGCCGTTCTCGAAGGGTGACGAAGTTGGTGGCCATGTCGATGTCGCTGATCTTGCGCATCGAGCCAGGTTGCTCACGGTATCGGCCGACCACCGAGGTGACCAGGGATGCACACCAGCGACGTTCCGCGATGGCGAGCCACAGGTCGTAGTCCTCCCAGCCGTAGATGCCGTCGTCGGCGGCGTAGCCGCCCAGCGACCGCCACGCACCGGTGCGGAACATCGCCATGGCATCGATGAACGCACCGTGAACCAGCAGGTCGGGGTCCCACGGCAGGTGGCTGGTGAGGCCGAGCGCCCCCGTCTCGTCGAATCGTTCCAGCAGACCGTAGGCAGCGACGACGTCGTCCGGCGCTCCATCGAGATGACGTGCGAGCGCGACCAGCCCGTTCGGATACACCAGGTTGTCGGCGTCGAGCGCGAACACGTACGGCGCCCGAGCGTGCGCGAACCCGGTGTTGCGTGCCGTGGGGAGTCCGCCGTTGGCGGCGCGAGCGACGAGCGTGATCGGGAACCACGGTCGCTCGGCGAGCGCCTCGTGAGCGATGGAGAGTGACGAGTCGGTGCTGTGGTCGTCGACGATGACCACCTCGACCGGCAGCGACGGATCGTGTGCGGCGGCCACCACCGAGTCGATCGCCTCGCGCAGGTAGTGACCCTGGTTGAACAACGGGATCACCACCGAGACCGACGGTTCGCACGTG
>JAYUSX010000004.1:0-6436 GCA_043755475.1 Actinomycetota bacterium | reverse complement strand
GGGCGGCCACCCGCGGTCGCCGGCCGTTGGCTGCGCGGTGCGCCGGTCCGCTCGCCATACGCCGGACGATCGCCACGGGGACGGTCGTCGCGGGGTCGGTCGTCGCGGGGGCGATCACCGTATGCGGGGCGATCAGCCGCGTAGGCGGGGCGCTCGCTGCGCGGTGCGCCGTAGGCGGGGCGGTCGCCGTGGGCCGGTCGGTCGCCGTATGCGGCGGGGCGTTCGCTGCGGTTGCGGTCGTTGTACGCCGGGCGCTCGCTACGAGTGCGGTCGCCATACGACGGGCGGTCGCCGTAGCTGGGCCGGTCGTTGCGGGGCGCTCCGGAGCGGTCGCCGTAGCCAGGACGCTCGAACGAGCGGTTGCCACGGGGACGATCTTCGCGACTGTCGCGCTCGTCGGTCTCGATCGCTGGGCGGTCGGTGCGAACGACGGGGCGAGCGCCCTCGCTCCACACCACGTCGTGCTCGAGACTGTCGGCAAGACGCTGAGCGACTCGCTTGCGGCTCGGTGGCACGAAGGCCACGACCGTGCCGGACTGGCCGGCCCGACCGGTGCGGCCCGAGCGGTGCTGGTAGTCCTTTTCGTTGTCGGGCAGGTCGTAGTGCACGACGAGTTCGACGTTGTCGACATGGATGCCACGAGCCGCGACGTCGGTGGCGACGAGCACCTGCACCTTGCCGCGCTTGAAGTCTTCCAACGTGCGGCTGCGTGCCTGTTGGGTGCGAGCACCGTGCAGTGAACCGGCGCGAACACCGGCGTTCATCAGCGCGGCGGTCACGTCGTCGACACCGAAGCGGGTCTTGACGAACATGATCGTCGGGCCATGCGTGTCGAGCAGCTCGACGGCGGCGTCGAGGCGCTGCATCGCCGGCTGGACGACGAAGCGATGCTCCACGGGTCCGTTGTGCACCTCGCCGACGAGATCGTGCATCGCCGGATCCTTGAGGTAGTCGCGGACGAGTTCGTTCACGGCCCCGTCGAGGGTGGCGGACCACAGCATGGTCTGGCGGGTGGACGGGGTCATGTCGAGGATGCGGCGCACATCGGGCATGAAACCGAGGTCGGCCATTCGGTCGGCCTCATCGATCACGCACACTTCGATCCCACTCAAGTCACAGTGGCCCTGCTCGATGATGTCGAGCAGCCGGCCCGGGGTGGCGACGATGACGGACGCGCCCTTCTTGAGCGAGTGGATCTGGCCGCCCATCGGCGCGCCGCCGTAGATGGCCTGCACGAAGCGCCACGCTGCACGGCCGAGCGGCACGAATGCCCGCTGCACCTGCTCGGCGAGCTCACGGGTGGGGACGAGCACGAGCCCGGTGGGACGGTTGGGGGCGGCCTGGCCCACGCGGGCCATCAGCGGGATGCCGAAGCCGAGGGTCTTGCCGGAACCCGTGGGTGCCCGGCCGCAGAGATCGCGGCCGGCAAGGGCGTCAGGAAGGGTGATGGCCTGGACGGGGAATGCCTGGGTCATGCCGGCGGCGGTGAGTGCCTCGGCCATGCGCGCGGGCACGCCGAGATCGACGAACGAAGTCGTGGTGGTCATGGTGCTCTCTTGTGCTCTCAACGAGCGGTGCGCTGCGGTTCTGGACAGCGGGAGGGGGCACGTTTGCAACTGTCGTCGTTGCGCTTCGGGGCGGCTGACCGCTCTCGAACGCTCGACCCCTCGAACAAGGAGCTACACACGTGATCTGCTCTTATGAACAGCGGAGGTACGTTATCGGAATCAACGATGGATTGCTCCCGCCGGGTGCACCACGTCCCGACGGCGGGTGTCGAACCCCACAGTGGCCTGACGCGTGCCGTGTGGATGACTCCCGCACATGGAAACGGTACGCGTTCGGAGCGAGATCCTCGAGAGCCCCGAGGTCCTTGCCACGCCGCAGAAATACGGCGATCGCCCGATGTGGCCCACTACCTCAGACGACCATCATGGAGATGTCCGACACACCATCACGGCAGGCGCGTCGGCCGCCGACAGGAATCGATCATGTACTCGTTGCTCAGCCACTCCGTTCACCAACAACTCGCCAGCGATCGTCGGCATCGCTTCGTCGGCGCCGCCGCTGGCAACCGTCGTCGCCGCACGCCGCTTGCGCCTGACCTGATCCGCACCGCTGATCTCGGTGCCTTCCCCACGGCCACGCTGCCGGACGCCGGTTCGGCGGAGCGGATCGGGAGTGCGGCTGCCGCGTGACCCGCATCGGGTTCGTGGCGGCCGCCCTGCCTGTCGGCACCGCAGCTGCATCACCGCCGTTTCGCACCGTCGCCGCTCGTCGTGGGCAGCTGCGTCCGGACGACGGCATCGATCGGCTCGCTACCATTCCCGGTGTGCTGACGGGTCGGATCGGGATGAGCCCGGCGATGATCGGGCGTGCCGGTGTGCTCCAACGGTTGCGGTCGCTGATCGAGGAAGCCGACGCGCACTACTCCGATCTGCCGACCGTCGCTCTGGTGGCAGGTGAGGCCGGCATCGGCAAGACCCGACTCGTCCGGGCAGTGCTCGACGAGATCGCCGTTGACCCCACGAGTGAGGTGGTCGTCCTGGTCGGTGCCGCCGAACCCGGTTCGCTGTCGCGCTCGTACGACCTGGTGGCTCAGCTCGCACCACCGGGTTCGCTCCAGCCCGCTGTCGATGTCCTGACGCTCATCGCCGAGACATCCCGTCCCGTGATCGGAGGCTCGACGAGCGAGGGCCGGACGGTGGTGGTCGTCGTCGAAGACCTGCACTGGGTGGACGCCGAGAGCGCCAGCTTCATCGACGAGTTGGCGCGACGCCCCCTGCCCAACGTCGTGATCGTCGGAACCTACCGGCCGAGCGATCTGCGCCGGGGATCGCCTGGCGGTGATCTCGTGTCGCGGCTCGAACGACGCAACGAGGTGGAACAGATCCGCCTCGATCGCCTGGCGCGCCACGAGGTCGGGGCGATGATGGCTGCGATCGCGGATGCGCCGGTGAGCTCGGGCGCCCTCGAGGCCGTGAACCGGCGCAGTGCCGGCGTGCCGTTCGTGGTCGAGGAGCTGATGCGCTGCATCGGCCCCGACACGTGCAGCGGCGACGTGTTCGACGTGCAGCTGCCGTGGTCGTTGGAAGAGGCCGTACGGCAGCAACTCGCCGGGCTCGCCACGGTGGAACGGACGATCGTCGACGCGCTTGCCGTGCTGGCCGAGCCGGCAGGCTTCGAAGTGCTGGTGGCGGTATCGGCGCTCTCGGAGGCGGAGGTGCTCGACGGGTTGCGTGAGTTGATGGCGCGCGGTGTGGTGGTGGAGCCACGTGAGGACCGGCTGTGGTTCGGTCACGCGCTCGTCGCCGACTCGGTGCTCCACGAGCTCCTCGGTCGTGAGCGTCGCCGGCTGCACGGGCGCTGCTTCGCGACGTTGCAGGAACTCACGTCCGATGACCACGCCGCACTCGCTCGACACGCGCTCGGCGCTGGCCGGTACGACGAGATCGCATCGATCGCGTGCCGCGGTGCGCGGCAGTACCTCGACCGCGGAGCATCGTTCCAAGCGCTTCGGCTCGCGTGTGAGGGCCTTGCCGAAGACGGCGACGAACTCGAGCTCCTCTCCGTCGCCACCGAGGCGGCGTGGCGGCTCGACTTCCAGTCCGAGGCTCTCGATCACGCGCAACGTTGGCTCGAGCTGGCAACGGTCGAGCGTGACCGGATCGATGCACGGCGATATGTGGGGCGCCTGATGCTCGAGCTGGGCGATGTCGACGGCGCGGTCGCAATGGTCGAGCACCTCGTGGCAGACGCAGCGCGCTACGAAGCGGAGCATCTGGTGGCCGAGCAGGCGCGCGCCGAGGCCGCGGTCGCTCAGCTGTTCATGCTGCGCCACGATTCGGCGGCGATCGAGTGGGCCGACCGTGCGATCGCTCACGCCCGAACCGCCGGTGATCGTGGTGTGGAGGTGCAGGCTCAGGTCGAGCGCGCCAGCTCGTTGCAGACACGAACCAACCGGGCAGAGGTGCTCGTCGCGCTCCAAGACGCCGCGGACAGCGCTGCGCTGCTGGGCGATGGCGTGTCGCGCGCTCGGGCGATCAACAACATGATGGAGCTGCTGCCTCCGGCTGCGCCCGAGACGGCAGCGCTGCGGCGCGAGTTGCACGACACGGCCGCGGCGGTCGGGCTCGACAAGCTCGGCGGGGCGAACGTGGTGTGGTGGGACGCGGTCGCCGCCGAGGCCGAAGGCGATCTGGCGGAGTTCCGGCGCCTCATCGACATGTGTTTCGTGGGCCAATCCGGTCGCCTCGGCCCCGCCAGGGACCACGAGTCCGTTCGAATCGCGATCGAGGAAGGCCGGCTCGCCGACGCCCACGCCGCGCTGCCCGACCTCCCTGTCGTCGAGGTCGGCTGCTCCGACCCGCGCTCGATCGCCGCGCTTGCGATACCGCTCGCGCTCGCCGGACTCGAACGTGATGTCGCCGCGGCCCGATCGGTGTGGAAGTTGATGTGTGCCGGTGACCTCTTCCCTGATGGATGGGGCGTTTCGTGGCTCATCGCCGACAGCGTGGCGAGCGCCTTGGCCGCTGGCATCCCTCCGAACGAGGTGCGTGTCGTGTTCGACAGCCGCTTGCTGGCGGGCCACCCGTCGGCGGTGCGCATCAAGATGATGAGTGAAGGATTCCTGTTGGTGGCCGAGCATCGTCACGACGAGGCGGTGGTGGCGTTGCGGCTCGCCCTCGAGACAGCCGACCAACATGTGACCAAGGCCGTGCAAGGTCTGATGGAGATCGCCATGGCTCAGTCGTTGCTCGCCACCGGCGACCGCGCCGGGGCGCGTCGTTCTGCTGAGGCTGCCGTCACGTCGTTGTCGCGGTGGCCGGGATGGCGACGCGACCGGGCCGAGGCCCTGGCCGCGCGACTGGAGAGCTCGACCGTGCGAACCAACGGCGAACTCACCGCTCGCGAATCGGAGGTCGCTGCGCTGATCGCCGAGGGACTCACCAACGGTCAGCTCGCCGAACGGTTGTTCATCTCGCCGAAGACCGCCTCCGTGCACGTGTCGAACATCCTCGGCAAGCTCGCGTTGTCGACTCGCGCCGAGATCGCCGCCTGGCAGATACGACGGGGCCTGCTGGCAGCCGGCTGACACACGTTTCGGCCCGGATCGGCCCGGATCGGCCCGGATCGGCCCGATCGGCCCGGATCGGCCTGGATGGGCCTGGATCGGGGTGCACTTCTGTCGACCACGAGTGCCGGGCCCAGCGGGTCCGACGGGTAGTGTCTCCGTCCATGGGTCAGATGGTCGGTGTGATCGAAAAGCGCAGCTCAACCCCGGGCATCGTCCGGTTCGAGGCGAATCGCACGCTCACCGGACAGGGCCATGAGCGATTCGCGAGCGAGCGCGACGCCGTCGGCCCACGGCCTGCGGCAGAGTTGGCTCGGCGCCTGTTCGCCACCGGTCAGGTCGACGGCCTGCACGTGTACAGCAACATCGTCACGGTGAACCTCCGCCGCGGTTTCGCCGGGGAGGGTCTGTACGACATCGTTCGCGAGCTGTATCAGTACTGGAAGCCCGGTATGGAGCCCGCCGTGTTCGTGTCGGAGGCGCCCGCAGAGGTCGCTGCCGTCGAGGGAGGCGGTGCTGGTGGTGCCGGCCCGTCGGCCTACGAGCAACTCGTCCCCGAAGTCCTGCGCGAGCGCAGCATGGCCGCCTTCGCGAAGTGGAAGGCAGCCAACGGCTGAGCGTGGTGATTGCTGAACGGATGTTCGGATGATCGTCTCGCCGGACATGTGTGATCCGACGCGTTCGCGACGTCCTGCCCGACTGGCTTCACGACCGGCTTCACGACCGGCTTCACGACTGGCTTCACGACTGCGGCCGTGTGGTTCCGCAGGCACGCGGTGAGCGAGGCCGAGCGCGGCGGTGCCGGGGAGCGCTTCGACTCGTCGAGCAGGGTGGACATGACGCTGCACCAAGTGGCCGATGTGCTGGGCGTGCACTACATGACCGCGTACCGATACGTCCGGCTGGGTCTGCTCCCCGCCGTGAAGTCGGGTGGCATCTGGTGCGTGGCACCGTCCGACCTCGACGAGTTCCGCGCCGGCAGCGCGCTGTCGCCGAAGGTCGATGGCGGCAGGCATCGCCGTGCGCCATGGGCGGAGCGGCTGGAAGCACGTCTCGTCGCGGGCGATGCGGCAGGGGCATGGGGTGTGGTGGAGTCGGCGCTGGCGGCCGGCTGCGAGTTGGAGCAGATCTACCTCGATGCGCTCGCCCCAGCGATGGCGTCCGTCGGCGATCGGTGGGCCAAGGGTGAGCTCGATGTGGCGATCGAGCATCGGGCGACGGGGATCGCGATGAGGCTGGTGGGTCGCCTGGGCCCACGCTTCGTACCTCGCGGGCGTTCCCGCGGCTCGGTGATCTTCGGTGCACCGATGGGGGAGCGCCATGCACTCCCGGTCGCGATCATCTCCGATCTGGTTCGTCAGC
>JAYUSX010000003.1:0-6448 GCA_043755475.1 Actinomycetota bacterium | reverse complement strand
ATGAGGGTTTGCGGTTCGCGATCCGCGAGGGTGGCCGTACCGTGGGCGCCGGCCGCGTCACCAAGATCACGAAGTGAGCTGAGGAACCATGGCCCAGTCCAGCATCCGCATTCGCCTCAAGGCGTTCGATCACGAGATCATCGACCAGTCGACTCGCAAGATCGTCGAGACGGTCACCCGCACCAACGCCACGATCCGTGGTCCGATCCCGTTGCCGACCGACAAGCACCGCTACACGGTCATCCGCGGCCCACACATCGACAAGGACTCTCGCGAGCACTTCGAGATGCGTGTCCACAAGCGTCTGATCGACATCGTCGACCCGAACGCCAAGACCATCGACAGCCTGCAGCGCATCGAACTGCCTGCTGGCGTCGACATCGAGATCAAGATCCAGTCGAGCTGACGCTCTTCTGACATCCACGACCTCTGCAACGGAGGGGACGGCCTCGGCCGTCCCCTCCCGTTCGTTTTCCGCGGTGCTCGATGGCCGACAGGTCTTTCGGATCATCCCGGTCGGTCTCCGTTGCTCGCAGGTGGCGACAGCGATAGCAAGGCTGCATCGAGCCGCACGACCACTCCCATCTCAGTGCACCCTGCCGCATCGACGTGCTCGCCGGTGTGGGCCACCGGATGCCGTTGCCTCCCCCGGCATCGGGAACCCTGCGGGCATCGACCGACCTCGCTTCGTCGCATGCGGTGGGCGTCATGCATGCCTTCGGTGCTCCGGGGACGGTGCGCATCACCGATCATCTGATGCCGGCTTCGATCGGGTTCGGGGCGCCGACGCCGAATGGTCGACGTCACCGGCGCGAGCGCCGGCATCGGGCAGCCCCGAGTCGCCGCACGCTGATCCTGATCGCGTGTGGTCTCACCCTCGCGGCCTGGCTCGCCGGTCTGCTCGGAGCGCTGATGGGCAACGAGATCGCCGGCCGACGCGACGAGCCGCCACGTCGGGCATCGATGCTCGGCGTCTCTGTCGCCCCGCCACGGGCAGACGAGCCGGGGCCGATCGATGTTGCTGCAGTGGCCGGTGCGGTGGGCAGCAGTGTCGTCGCGATCCAACGAGAGGTCGGTCTCGACGGTGAGCTCGGCCAGTCGGCAGGCACGGGAGTGATCGTCACGGCCGACGGCGAGATCGTCACCAATGCCCATGTCGTCGCCGACGCCGAGACGGTCAACGTCCGCCTCCCTGGCGAGAGCGAGCCGCGGGTGGGAGCGGTCATCGCCGTCGATGCTTCGAACGACCTGGCCCTGGTGCGAATCGACGTCTCCGGACTGACGCCCGCGACGTTCGCCGACCCTGCCGATATCCGCGTGGGCGACGATGTGGTGGCGATCGGATTCGCACTCGACCTCGACGGTGACCCGAGCGTCACCAGAGGAGTCGTGTCCGCCCTCGACCGCACGCTGTCGACGAGCGCCGGCGCGTTGAACGGCCTCGTGCAGACCGACGCACCGATCTCGTCAGGGAATTCGGGCGGGCCACTCGTCAACGCCTTCGGGAACGTCGTCGGCATCAACACCGCCGTCGCATATGGCGACGTCGACACCGCAGCCAACAGCGTCGGCTTCGCGATCGGCGTCGCCGAACTGCTGCCGGAGCTGGCAGCACTCCGCGCCGAGGCCGGCGGGATCGAGCTGACCCAGGGGTACCTCGGCGTCGGCGTCGAGCCACGTCATGACGGCGGCCGCGGTGCGGTGGTGACGCAGGTGGAGCTCGGCTCCGCAGCCGACATCGCCGGCATCGTCGCCGGCGATGTCGTGGTGAGCGCCGACGGCGCCGACATCGTGGGTGCCGACGATCTCATCGCAACGGTGCGCGACCTCGACCCCGGCTCCGCGATGACGCTCGGCATCATCCGCGACGATCAGGCGATGGAGGTGCCCGTCGTCCTCGCGACGCGACCTCCGGAGCCGACGGGTTGAGCCGTGCGGGTTCACTTCGCCTCGGCCCGACGTGGCGGCCCGACGCCGCGGCGGCCTACGGCTGGTCGGGGGTCGCGGACAACACCTGGAACAGCACGAGTTGGAGGCCGGTCGGGTCGGTCAGGGCAAGGTTGCGGTGACCCCACGGCTGCACCTCGGGCTCCTGGTCGAGCGGCACCGCGTCGGCGCGCAGGCGTCCGAGGATCTCCTCGAGATCGCTCACCTCGGCCGACACGAAGAGGCCTGAGACGGGTTCGGGGGTGCCTTCGAGGAACTCGACCCTCGCCGAGTCGCCGAAGCCGAAGATCCGTCCGCGACCTCCGTCGGTCCATTCCTTGGTGACGGGCCATCCGAGCACGTCGCCGTAGAACCGGCAGGCTTCGTCGAACCGATCGGTCACTCGCACCACACGCATCTCCATGCACGTCAGGGTACGCCGGGCAGTACCCCACGAAAGTAGGGTTCCGCCCATGCAGGACCTCGATGTGCATCTCGATCCGCACCTCGGGGGACAGCGCCCGTTCGGCCTGAACTACTGGCCCCTTCCGCAGGACGACCCTGGGGTCGAGATCCCACGCGAGAGCATCCGCCTGGTGAGCCCCGACGGAGCCCTCGTGCGTGGTCTGCTGTGGACCCCGCCGCAGGGTCGGGCCTGGAAGACAGCGGTGATCCTCAGCCATCCGCGAGGCGACTTCTCGGTGCACTACGCATGTCCGCTGCTCGCCGCTGCCGGCTACGCGGTGCTCGGCTTCGGCACCCGCTACATAAACAACGACACCGACTGCCTCCACGAGAACTGCATCGTCGACGTGAACACCGCGTACCAGGAGATGAAGCGACGAGGTGCCGAGGCTGTCGTGTTGCTCGGCAACTCGGGCGGCGGGAGTCTCATGGCCATGGCGAACGCGCGGCTCGGCATCGGCGACGGATGGGTCGGAATGGCCGCGCACCCCGGTGAGGGTGTGTTCATGAACCAGGTGATCGACCCGAGCGTCGCCGACGAGCACGATCCGTTCAGCACCGTGCCCGAACTCGACATGTATCACCCCGACAACGGTTGGCGTCCCTGGCCGGAGCCGTGCGAGTACGACCCCGCCTGGGTGGTTCGCTATCGCGAGGCTCAGGTGGCGCGGGTCGCCCGCATCGACGCGATCGCCAAGGCCAGCATCGCCGATGCCGGCGAGGCAGGCAGCCGACTGCGAGGCATCGACAAGGCTGCCGATCCCGGGGGGTGGCGCGAGCAGCGTCGGCGGGCGGTGTTCACCACGTACCTCACGATCTACCGCACGCTCGCCGATCCTGCGTACCTCGATCTGTCGATCGATCGCGACGATCGACCGATGGGTTCGCTGTTCGCGTTCCCCGACCCCTTCGACGCCAACTACGGGCGAGGCGGTCTGGCTCGCACGATGACGGCGCGTGGATGGCTCAGCACCTGGTCGGGACTCTCGAGTCACGCCAAGCTGGCCGACACCATGCCGCAGGTCACCGTCCCGACGATCCTGCTGCACCCCACGGCCGACACCGAGATCCGCCGCTGGCAGGCCAAGGAGATCGTCGACAACAGCGGCGCCGCCGACAAGACATACGTCGAGATGAGCGGTGCCCCGCACTACCTGGAGGGACACCGGCCGGAAGCGCTTCGGCTCGTGGCCGACTGGATGGCGAAGCGCTTTCCGTGACGCTGCGCCCGACGGGCGCGGCCCGAGCGACCACGTGATGAGCCTGGTGAACCTCGTGCGACGTAACGTGTGGACGGTTCGGTGCACCGGGCTGCAACCGATGGGGGTCGGGATCATGGGGATCTGGTCATGAAGTTCGGAGTGTTCTACGAACTGCAGCTGCCCAAGCCATGGACGCGCGACGACGAGTACACGCTGTTCAACCACGCGCTCGACCAGGTCGACCTGGCCGACAAGCTGGGGTACGACTATGCGTGGGAAGTCGAGCACCACTTCCTCGAGGAGTACAGCCATTCCTCGGCTCCGGAGGTCTTCCTTGCTGCGGCCAGTCAACGGACCACCAACATCCGCCTCGGTCACGGCATCATCCAGTTGCCGACCAATCACCCGGCCCGAGTCGCCGAACGAGTGAGCACCCTCGACCTGTTGAGCCATGGGCGAGTGGAGATGGGCGTCGGCGAAGGCAGCAGCGTCACCGAACTGCACCCGTTCGACCGGCGTTTCCGCGACAAGCGGGCCGTCTGGGAGGACGCGATGCGGTGCCTCATGCCGATGTTCTGGGAGGAGGGTTGGGAGTATCACGGCGAGTACTTCGACTTCCCGCTCCGCAACGTGATCCCCAAGCCGCGCCAGTACCCGCACCCGCCGCTCTGGGTTGCGTGCAGCCAGCTCGAGACGATCGAGATGGCGGGCCGCCGCGGCATCGGCGCGCTCGGCTTCCAGTTCGTCAGCGCCGAGGCCGCGAACGCCTGGGTGCACGCGTACTACAACTCGTTCACCAAGCGCTTCGATCCGCTGGGACCGTACGCGACCAATCCGAACATCGCCATCGTCAGCCAGTTCATGTGCGCCGACACCGACGAGGAGGCCCGGGCCCGAGCCGACGGATCCACGTTCTTCCAGTTCGCGCTGCGCTTCTACAACGACAAGGGCCCGCTCGTTCCCGGGACGGTCAGCCTGTGGGACGAGTACCAGACGTGGAAGGCCAGCCCGTCAGGGCAGAAGGCCCAGGGTGGCGGACTGATCGGCTCGCCGGCCACGATTCGCGACAAGCTGCACCGCTTCGCCGAATCGAACGTCGACCAGGTGATCCTGCTCAACCAGGCCGGACGAAACCGACACGAACACATCTGTGAGGCGCTCGAGTTGTTCGCGACGGAGGTGATGCCCGAGTTCCACGAGATGGAACCGGACCACCAGGAGTGGAAGCGGCAAGTGCTCCACGGCGAGATCGAACTCGACGAGATCGACACCGACCCGTACAACATCGTCAGCCTGCAGTCCACCACGTGGAAGCCCGGGGCTGAGGTGCCCGTCGCCGGCCACTGATCATCGCCACCGGCCACCCAGATGGGTCGCCGGACCGCCTCGATGGGTCGAAGGACTCAATCGAGTTGGTTCGGCAATGCGCGAGGGCATGGTGCCGCGACCACCACGTAGACTCGGCCGCCTACCAGCGGTGGTGTGCTTCCCGGGTCCCCCCGACCCGGTCGTGAAAGGGTGACGTGGAACTTTCCTTTGTGATCAATGCCATCCGGCGGTACCTCTGGGTGCCGGTGCTCGGGGCACTGTTGGGAGCGTTTGCAGGATTCGCGTTGGAGAACGGCGGCGGCTCGAACTACGAGTCCGAAGCGATCATGCTGGTCACGCCACCGAGCGAGTCGCGGGTGAACGTGTCGTTCACCTCCGACCCCGACCGCTACGTCGTCGGTGAGCTCAGCGTGCTTCGCTCCACCGCGTTGGCCGAAAAGGTCGCGAGCAAGGTGGGAGGTGGTGTCGGCACTGCGCAGGTGAAGCTGGCCACGGTGTTCACCCACGAGCCACGCACCGACATCGTCCGGGTGGTCGCTTCGACCGCCGACCCCGAGCTGTCGAAGGCGATCGCTGACGCCTACCTCGATCTGTACATCGAGCGGATCAACAACGCCGTCGACGAGCAGCAGGGCCCCGAGATCGAGCGCCTCGACGCCCAACTCGCCGATCTCAGCACGCTGATCGGAGGCGTCGACCTCGAGATCCAGGAGACGATGCAGGAGTACATCGACCGTTTCAATGCCGATACCGATAACGCTGGGTTCATCCCCGCGCTCGAGCAGGTGGCCCCCGATCTCGTGTCTCGCAAGGAGAGCCTGCAGGCCGAGTACAGCCAGATCCTCAGCAGCAAGACCCAACTCGAGGTCAGCCAACGCCTCCGTGTCACCAGCCAGGTGGTCCAGCGGGGCACCGTCCCGGGTGATCCGGAGCCGCCCAAGACCCTCCTCGTCTATGCGGGCGCTGTCGGCGGCTTCTTCGCAGGTCTCGTCGGCGCCGTGCTCCTCGGTCGTCTGTCGTCGAAGATCCTCGACCCCGCACAGGCCAGCGAGGTGCTCGGCCGCCCCGTGGTGGGTGAGTTCCCCCGCGCTCGATCGCTCAGCAAGTCGCGTCACGCCGCTCTCGGGAACCTGCCGTCGAACGTCATCCCGTTCGTCGACAACTTGTGCGTGCGGGCCGAGGCCACCGCTCGTCCCGGGTCCTCGCTCGTCGTGGTCGTCGCCGGCTCGCAGCGCTCTGCAGGCACCACCACCCTGGCTGCAGCGATGGCCAATCGGTACGCGGCGCTCGGTTCCCAGGTGCTGTTGGTCGACGCCGACCTCCGCCACCCCGAGATCACCGCACTGTTCGCACCAGGTCGGCCCGGCATCGCAGCGCTCCTGAACCACGGCGACGACACCGATGCGAGCGGCGTCCGTCGTCGCCCGAGCCTCGGCGACCCGTTCACACCCACCGGCGTTCCCGGGCTCAGCGTGATCGGGCTCGGCGACAAGTCGGCGAGCGCCCCACTTCGGCGTCAGAACGTG
>JAYUSX010000002.1:0-16954 GCA_043755475.1 Actinomycetota bacterium | reverse complement strand
CTTCGACATGGTTTTGCGCACGCCCTTGGCGACGGCGCGTACCTTGCCGTGGTGCTCGGTCAGCATCACGATGATCCGGTCGGCCTCGCCGAGCCGATAGGTGCGCAACACCACAGCGGTGTCGCGATACAGGGGGTTCGCCACCGTCGCGCCTAGTCGAGCCCACCGAAGCGACGGTGACGTCGTCGGTACGCGCCGATGGCTTCGGCCAGATGCGCGTCGTCGAGATCGGCCCATGCCGCGTCGACGTAGACCATCTCGGCATAGGCCAACTCCCACACCAGAGAGCTGGGGAGCCGATCGGAGGTGCCGAGCAAGAGCACCAGATCGGGTTCGGTTGCCGCCGGCGACAGCAGGGCTGCGGCAACGGCCGCCTCGCTGAGCTGGTCGTTCTCCGCCAGCTTGCGCAGCGCCACGACCAACCTTTCTCGACCATCCGGAGTGGGGTCGACGATCACCGTGCACTTCTCGAGCTGAACCACGTCGTGATGTACCGGACGAGCGCCGTCGGCACCCTCGCCGCGCTCGAACGGACGCAACGTGAGCCATTGAGCACCCGCCGAGCCGGCCAGCGAGCCGAGCGTGCGGATGCGGTGCTGCCACTGCTCGTCGGTCAGACGACCCCACTCCGCCACGGTGCCGCCCACGACCATGACGTGATGCAGCTCTTGCTGCTCGTCGTCGGTCGTCGAAGGGGTGGGCATGTGGCCCATTCTCCCACGGCCGGGGGCTGGATCGTGAACACCGGGAGCGCCCCAGCCGGGAAGAACCACGTCGGCAGCCGTCGTTCGTCACACGGTGCGTCGACCGGCCGTGAGCGACGACGGTGCGGGAGTTATCGTGGCGCGATCACCGCTCCGTCCGCCTCCTCCGACTCCCGCGCCACACCTGACGAGGCGCACGACGCCGACCACCCGCGCCTGCTGCATGTCGCGTGCATCATGGACGGCAACGGTCGCTGGGCCAGCCGCCGCAATCTGCCGCGCACCGCCGGTCACACCGAGGGTGAGGAGAACCTGGCGGCACTGGTGCGGGTGGCGGTGACCCGCAACGTGGGGTGGCTCACCGTCTTCGGTTTCTCGACCGAGAACTGGGTGAGGCCTCGCACCGAGGTGCGCCACATCCTCGGTCTGCACAAGCAGTTGTTCGGCCGGGTCGCCGAACTGAACGAGCTGAACGTTCGAATCGAGTGGATGGGCCGGCCCTTCGACAGCCCCGAGGCGCGGACCCCGAAGTACGTGCAACGGGCCATCCGCAAGGCACTGCGCGACACGCGCAACAACACGGGCATGGTGTTCACCGTGGCCTTCGACTACGGCAGCCGTGCCGAGTTGGTCCATGCCGCCGAGCACGCCCGTCGTGCGGGCGAGACGATCAGCGAGGCGAGCATCAGCCAGCACCTCTACGTGCCGAGCCTGCCCCCGGTCGACGTGCTCGTGCGCACCTCGGGCGAGCTGCGCATCTCGAACTTCATGCTGTGGCAGATCGCCGGTGCCCGCGCCTACTTCACCGAGACGGCGTGGCCCGAGTTCAGCAGCGCCGAACTCGACGCCGCCCTCGCCCTCGTCAACCGCTGACCCGGCCCGCGCACGACCTCGTCACCACCAGCATCGGTGGGCCGCTCCGACGCACGGACAGACCTTCGACGCGGCGAGTCCCGTTCCGCGACTCCAAGACCGTCGACGAGCGGTTGCAGAGCGTTCCGTCGGATCGATGCGACGGTCGGATACGGTCGCACGAATGTCGGTGGAGCAGGTTCGCAAGGCGTTGGGACAGGTCACCGCGGCGCTGCCTGCCAGTGAGGAGCGGCCGGGCCAACGCGCGATGGCCGAGGCCGTCGCACAGTCGATCGCGTCCGGCCGACACCTGATCGTCGAAGCCGGCACCGGCACCGGCAAGACCCTCGGGTACCTCGTGCCCGCCCTGATGGCCGGCAAACGGACCATCGTCGCCACCGCCACCAAAGCCTTGCAGGATCAGCTCGCCAGCAAGGACCTGCCCTTTCTCGCAGCACACCTCGGGCGACCGTTCGAGTGGGCGGTCTTGAAGGGGCGCAGCAACTACGTGTGCCTGCAGCGGCTCAGTGAGTTGTCACAGGCGGGCGAGGGACAGCTCGAGCTGGAGGAGATGGCCAACAGCACCAAGGCCGAGATCAAGCGGTTGGCCGCGTGGGCGGTCACCACTCGCACGGGCGACCTGGCCGAGCTCGATTGGGCGGCCACCGATGCGGCCACTCGTGCCGTCACGGTCAGCAGCGACGAGTGCCCCGGCGCGACCAAGTGCCCGCTGGGCAACGCCTGCTTCGCCGAGGGTGCCCGCGCTCGGGCAGCCGCCGCCGACGTGATCGTGGTGAACATGCACCTCTACGGCCTCGATGTGGCGTCGGGTGGAGTGATCCTGCCCGAGCACGACGTGGTGGTGGTCGACGAGGCGCACCAGCTCGAGGACATCATGAGCGACACGGTCGGGGTGCAGATCGGCCCCGGCAGGTTCACCGCAGTCGCCGCCGCGGTCAGGCGCATCATCGACGATCCCACCATCGTCGGCGCGATCGCCGAGTCGGCGCAGTTGCTCCGCGACGTCATCGGCCAGCACGCCGGCCAACGCCTGTCGTCGCCGTTCCCCGACACGGTCCAGCAGGCGCTGATCGCGGCTCGAGGCCGTCTCGACAGCGCCCAGTCGGCCTTGCGACGCATCGAGACGGAGGTCGAAGACGCCAAGCAGCGCAAGCTCCGGGCCCAGCAGATGGCCACCCGCCTGATGGAGCAGATCGATCTGGCGATCGGGCATGGCGAGGGATACGTGGCGTTCGTCAGCGGTTCCCCCGAGCAGCCGCGCCTCGAGATCGCACCGCTCGACGTCGGGCCCGTGCTCGACCAGGGCATCTGGGGTCGGCGCACCGCGATCCTCACGAGCGCAACCGTGCCCAGTTCGATCGTTGCTCGCGTCGGACTCGATCCCGCCAACGTCGACGTGATCGATGTCGGCAGCCCGTTCGACTACGAGCACCATGCCCTGCTGTACTGCGCGCTGCACCTGCCCGATCCGCGCGCTCCCCAACGGGCCGCAGCCACCCACGAAGAGATCGCCGCCCTCATCACCGCGGCGGGTGGCCGCACACTCGCGCTGTTCACGAGTTGGAAGGCGATGGACGAGGCGGCTGCGGCGGTCCGGCTCCAGGTGACGCAGCCGATCATCACCCAACGAGATCTGCCGAAGACAGCCCTCGTGAAGAAGTTCAGCGAGGACGAAGAGACCTGTCTGTTCGCGACAGCCGGCTTCTTCCAGGGTGTCGACATCCCAGGGCGCACGTTGAGCCTGGTGATCATCGACCGCATTCCCTTCCCGCGACCCGACGACCCGTTGCTTTCGGCGCGCCGCGACCTGCTGGGTCCGGCGGCGTTCTCCGAGATCGACCTTCCCCGCGCATCGATCCTGCTCGCCCAGGCCACCGGTCGACTGATCCGAACTGCCACCGACCGAGGGGTGGTCGCCGTGCTCGATCCGCGGTTGGGGAAGGCCAACTACCGCTGGGACATCGTGAAGGCACTGCCCCCGATGAGGCGCACCCGCCATCGCGCCGAGGCCGAGGCCTTCCTCCGCGAACTGACCGCCGCCACCCCCACCCCCTGACCGACACCCCGCGATGAGAGATGAGTGGCCCTGCCGCACTCAACTCTCATCGCGATCGGGAGGTCCGACACCGCGATGAGAGATCGGGGCGCTACCGGCACTCATCGCTCATCGCGGGGTGGGGCGGCGGGATCGGGGAGGCTGCGGGTGGGAGGGGTACAGTCGCCCGGCATGGGGGATGATTCGTCGGCAACGAGGCCCGTGGTGCGGTGCGAGGTGGCCGACGGGGTCGCCACCATCACGCTCGACTCGCCGGCCAACCGCAATGCACTCTCGCGGGCGTTGTTGAGCGGTCTGCACGACGCGCTCGATCGAGCCGAGCAGTCCGACGTGCGAACGATCGTGCTCACCCACACCTCCCCGGCGTTCTGCTCGGGGGCCGACCTGAAGGAACGCAGCGCCGGCCCGGCCGACTCGACTCCGATGGTGCGAGCAATGCAGCGGCTGTGCGAGGCCACGCAACCCACCATCGCCGCCGTGCAGGGTCCGGTGCGAGCGGGCGGGATCGGGTTGATGGCGTCGTGCGACCTCGTTGTCGTGCAGTCCGATGTCACCTTCGCCTTCACCGAGGTGCGCATCGGCGTCGCACCGGCGATCATCAGCGTGCCGATCCTGCAGCGCTGCGGCTGGAGCAATCTCGCCGCTCCGTTCCTCACCGGCGAGACCTTCGACGCTGCGGTCGCTCGCGAGATGGGTCTGGTCACACACGTGGCCGACGACGTGCCCGCGGCGGTACGCACCCTCGTCGACGGCGTGCTGCTCGGTGCACCGAACGCCGTCGCCGCCACGAAACGACTCCTGCGAGGCAGCGGTTCGTGGGCGGAGATGCAGACGCTGAGCGAATCGCTGTTCTCGAGCGACGAGGCCCGTGAGGGCATTGCTGCCTTCGCCGAGCGCCGCGCCCCGCAGTGGACCCAGATCACACCCGAACCTGACGCTTGACCTGACGCTCGGCCCGACGCCGGGCGAGGAGACCCACATATGCCGGTCCTGACAGACACCTTGAACCCCAACTCCGAGACATACGCGGACAACCGTGCGACGATGCTCGCCCACGTGGCGGCTCACGACGCCGAGTTGGCCAAGGTGCTCGGTGGTGGAGGACCCGCCTACGTTGAACGGCACCGCACCCGCGGCAAGATGCTCGCCCGCGAACGGGTGGAGGCGTTGCTCGATCCCGGCAGCCCGTTCCTCGAGATCTCTCCCCTGGCCGCGTGGGGAACGCAGTTCCCGGTGGGCGCGGCCATGGTGCTCGGCATCGGCGTCGTCGAAGGTGTCGAGTGCGTGATCATCGCCAACGACCCCACGGTGCGCGGCGGTGCGAGCAACCCGATCACGATGAAGAAGGCGCTGCGCGGCATGGAGATCGCCCGCGAGAACAAGATGCCGCTCGTCAACCTGGTGGAGTCGGGCGGCGCCGATCTTCCTTCGCAGAGCGACACGTTCATCCCCGGGGGCAAGTCGTTCCGCGACATCACGGCCCTGTCTGCCGAAGGCATCCCCACCATCGCCGTCGTGTTCGGCAACTCCACTGCAGGCGGGGCATACACACCAGGCATGAGCGACTACATCGTCATGATCAAGGAGCGCTCGAAGGTGTTCCTCGGCGGCCCGCCGCTCGTGAAGATGGCAACCGGCGAAGAGAGCGACGACGAGAGCCTGGGCGGCGCCGACATGCACGCTCGCGTGAGCGGCTTGGCCGACTACTTCGCTCTCGACGAGATGGATGGCATCCGGCTGGGACGTCAGGTCATCCGCAGGCTCAATCACCGCAAACGTGGACCCGGGCCCCGCGGTGCCGGCCTGCCTCCCCGCTACGACCAGGAACAGCTGATCGGCATCCCATCGACAGACCCCAAGATCCCGTTCGACCCTCGTCACGTGATCGCCCGAATCGTCGACGACAGCGACTTCGACGAGTTCAAACCGTTGTACGGCACCTCCCTCGTCACCGGCTTCGCCGAGCTGCACGGCTATCCGATCGGCATCCTGGCAAACCATCGTGGCGTGCTCTTCAACGAAGAGAGCGAGAAGGCTGCCCAGTTCATCCAGCTCGCCAACCAGATCGACACACCACTCGTGTTCCTGCAGAACACCACCGGTTACATGGTGGGCAAGGAGTTCGAACGTCGCGGCATCATCAAGGACGGCGCCAAGATGATCAACGCCGTGACCAACAGTCGCGTGCCACACCTCACGATCAACATGGCTGCGTCGTACGGCGCCGGGAACTACGGCATGTGTGGCCGCTCGTACGGCCCCAGGTTCCTCTTCACCTGGCCCAACGCGAAGACGGCGGTGATGGGTCCACAACAGCTGGCCGGTGTGCTGTCGATCGTGGCCCGTCAGTCGGCGGCATCCATGGGCCGCCCGTTCGACGAGGCTGCCGACGAGGCGATGCGCCTCCAGGTGGAAGAGCAGATCGAACGCGAGTCGCTGGCCATGTTCATGAGCGGCAAGCTCTACGACGATGGCATCATCGATCCTCGCGATACCCGCACCGTGCTGGGCATGTGCCTGAGCGCGATCGACCACGACGCCCCCGCAGGTACCCGCGGCTACGGCGTGTTCCGGATGTGACCCGATGAGCCCCATTCTCTCCTCTGTTCCTGGCCACCGGGCCCCCATCGACCGGCTACTGATCGCCAATCGCGGCGAGATCGCCCGGCGGATCATCCGCACCTGCCGCCGTCTCGGGATCGGCACCGTTGCCGTGTACAGCGACGCCGATGCCGATGCTCCGTACGTCCGTGAAGCTGACGTCGCGGTGCGCTTGCCGGGCACCGCCTCGACCGACACCTACCTGCGCGTCGACCTGCTCATCGCTGCGGCCGAGCGCACGGGAGCGCAAGCGATTCATCCGGGGTACGGCTTCCTCTCCGAGCGCCCCGATGCAGCGGAGGCGGTCAGCCGAGCAGGTCTCACCTGGATCGGACCTCCGGCGTCGGCGATCGCCGCGATGGGGTCGAAGATCGAGGCCAAGCGAATGATGCGAGCCGCCGGCGTGCCGGTGCTCCCCGACAACACCGTCGAGTCGATCGAGGAGATCGGGCTGCCCGCTCTGGTGAAGGCGTCGGCCGGCGGAGGCGGACGGGGCATGCGCGTCGTGCGAGTCGCCGCCGAACTGGACGACGCGATTAGCTCCGCAGCACGCGAGGCACTCTCGGCCTTCGGCGACGGCACGGTGTTCGTCGAACGGTACGTGGAAGGCGGACGACATGTGGAGGTGCAGGTGTTCGCCGACACCCTCGGCACCACCGTGTCGCTGTTCGAACGCGACTGCACCCTGCAGCGACGCCACCAGAAGATCCTCGAGGAGTCGCCCTCGCCGGCCGTCGACGACGAGTTGCGGCAGCGGATGGGCAACGCTGCTGTCGCCGCAGCTCGAGCCGTCGCCTATGTCGGTGCCGGCACGGTGGAGTTCCTGCTCGACCGTACGGGCAGCTTCTTCTTCCTCGAGATGAACACGCGGCTCCAAGTGGAGCACCCGGTCACCGAGATGATCACGGGCCTCGATCTCGTGGAGTTGCAGCTTCGTGTTGCGGACGGCGAACCGCTGCCGCATGCAGCGGTCGATCCGAGGCGAGACGGTCACGCGATCGAGGTGCGCCTCTGTGCCGAGGATCCATTCAACGGCTACCGGCCCAGCTCGGGAACGTTCCACACGGTGGTGTTCCCGCAGATCGAGGGTGTGCGCATCGACACAGGGATCGAGAGCGGCTCGGTGGTGAGCCCGCACTACGACTCGATGGTGGCCAAGGTGATCGCCCACGGTCCCACACGACGCATCGCCGCACGTCGAGTCGTGCAGGCCCTCACCGAGGCCACGATCATCGGCCCGACCACCAATCGCGAGCAACTGATCCATCTGGCCTCGATCCTCGAATCGATCGACGACGTGGTGGACACGAGCTACCTCGACCGCACACCGATGGGCGCTGCGCCTCAGCCGAGCTCCGATCTGGTGGCGGCCGCTGCCGTCGCCGTCATCGACGGTCAGTCCGCCTCGCGGACCGTCCTGCCACGGGTTCCGTTCGGATGGCGAAACATGCCGTCACAGCTCCACGAGCTGCGATTGGGGTCCGACGGCACCGACCACGTCATCAGGTACGGGGTCGATCGTTGGGGGGCGATCTCCGGACTGCACGTCGATGACGTCACGGTCGACGTGCAGACCGCACGCGACCTCGCCCGCATCCGCCCGCCGGTGCTGCGGGACGGCGCCGTCCATCTGCTGGGCGGACGCTGCTCGCTCGTCGTCACCCCACGATTCAGCCCTCGCGACGATGCCGGTCGCGCCGGATCGCTCGTCGCCCCGATGCCCGGCTCGGTGCTGCGCATCCTGGTCGTCCAGGGCGACCACGTCGATCCGGGACAGCCGATGCTGGCGATGGAAGCGATGAAGATGGAGCACCACGTGGTGGCTCCGATCGCGGGCACCGTGGCCGAGATCTTCGTGCAGGCGGGCCAGCAACTCGACACCGGGCAGGTGCTCGTCAGGCTCGATGCCGATCCGGGCGGAGCCGACGCATGAGCCGCGGGCAACGCCCGGTGCGCATCGCCAACTGCTCGGGCTTCTTCGGCGACCGCATCTCGGCGGCACGCGAGATGGTCGACCCCACGGTCACTGCCTACAGCCCGATAGACGTGCTCACGGGCGACTGGCTGGCCGAGCTGACGATGCTCATCCTGCACAAACAGCGCAGCCGTAACGCCGATCTCGGCTACGCCAGCACCTTCCTCACCCAGATGGAACAGGTGCTGGGTACGTGCATCGACCAGGGCATCAAGGTGGTCACCAACGCCGGCGGCCTCAACCCTGCGGGCTGCGCCGCCCGGGTCCGTCAGATCGCCGACACCCTCGGCATCCGTGTGAACGTCGCCCATGTGGAAGGCGACGACCTGCTCCCCCGCATCGATGGCCTGCGCCCGCACCTCGCCCATCTCGACACGGGCGCGCCGTTCACCGGCAACCCCGTGTCGGCCAACGCATATCTCGGAGGCTGGGGCATCGCCGCGGCGCTGGCCGGCGGAGCCGATGTCGTCGTCGCTCCTCGGGTCACCGATGCGGCCGTCGTGATCGGTCCTGCGGCGTGGTGGTGGGACTGGGCGATCGACGACTGGAACGCTCTCGCCGGTGCGGTCGTGGCCGGCCACGTCATCGAGTGCGGTGCACAGGCCACCGGCGGGAACCACTCGTGGTTCGCCGACCTCCCCGATCTCACCCGCCCGCCCGGGTTCCCGATCGCCGAGGTCGACCGCGACGGCTCATCCATCATCACCAAGCACCCCGGCACCGGTGGTCTGGTCGACGTCGGTACGGTCACGTCCCAACTGCTCTACGAGATCGGCCCGCCGCAGTACCTGAACCCTGACGTGACCAGTCACTTCGACACCATCGAGTTGTCGCAGCAGGGGCTCGATCGGGTGAAGATCCACGGCACTCGTGGCACGCCCGCCCCCCCGACCACCAAGGTGTGCATCAACCTCGAGGGGGGCTACCGCAACCGGATGAGCTTCGTGCTCACCGGACTCGACCAACGCGAGAAGGCGGCATGGGCGCAGGCTGCGTTGTTCACACGCTTGGGGGGCGAGGACCGCTTCGACGAGGTCGACGTTCGGTTCGTCGAGGCCCCCAGCGATGCCGAGCCACAGGAGGCCGCGTCGGGTCGCCTGCATGTGACGGTGAAGAGCGCTGACGAACGCCTGGTCGGCCGATCGTTCAGCTCTGCCGTGGTCGAGCTCGCGCTCGCCAACTATCCGGGGTTCTTCTCCAGTTCGGCCCCGGGCGAGGCGCAGGCGTTCGGCGTCTACTGGCCTGCGCTCGTGCCCAACGACGAGGTCGCCCAGATCGTGGTCCATGCCGACGGGTCGCGCACCACCATCGCGCCACCCCAGCTCACAGGCAATGCCGATGGCCTGGGCGTGCCGAGCGCATCGACCGCCGTGCCTGCAGGCCAGCAGGTCGGCGAAGCGCTCGGCCGATACTTCGCGGCGCGCTCGGGCGACAAGGGCGGCAACGCCAACGTGGGCATGTTCGCCCGCGATGACGCCGGGTACGCCTGGCTCGACCAGCACCTGACCGCCGACAAGGTGCGCGAGCTGATCCCCGAGGCACGGGAGCTGGAGGTGCGCCGCTACCTGCTCCCCAACCTGCACGCGGTGAACTTCGTGATCGTCGGCCTACTCGGCGACGGCGTGGCCAGCAGCACCTGCTTCGACCCCCAGGCCAAAGGCCTCGGCGAGTACCTGAGGAGCCGCGTCTGGCGCTGACCCCCTGCTGCGTTTGTGCGCGAACGCGTGCATACGACGCGGAAGCGACCAAACGCTGCGGCGCGGTCCTCGGCCGCACCCTGCTCCCCTGCTGCGTTCGTGCGCGAACGCGTGGATACGACGTGGGAGCGACCAAACGCTTGGGGATGCTCAGGCGAGCAGGCGGTAGCCGATGCCTCGGGCGGTCACAATGATCCGGGGGTCGTCGGGGTGATCTTCGATCTTCACCCGTAAGCGACGAACGTGGGCATCGACCAGCCGGCTGTCACCGAGGTACTCGTACCCCCACACCCGCTCGAGCAGCTGGTCGCGCGACAACACCATGCCCGCATGGTCGGCGAACTCGCACAGCAGCCGGAACTCGGTCTTGGTGAGGTTCAACTCCTCGCTGCCCTTGAGCGCGATGCCCTGCTCGCGGCGCAGCTCGACGTCGCCGAACTTGCTGCGTGGCGGCGCGGACGATGTCTCGTGCAACTGCACCCGGCGAAGCGCGGCACGGATGCGCGCCGCGAGCTCCTTGGGCACGACCGGTTTGGTGACGTAGTCGTCGGCACCGGCCTCCAGCCCGGCCACCAGGTCGTAGGTATCGGTCTGCGCGGTGACGATGATGATCGGCACGATGCTGGTCGCACGCAGGGTGCGGCACACCTCGAACCCGCCGATGTCGGGCAGGCGGAGATCGAGCAGCACCAGGTCCGGTTCCTGCAGCGCGAACAACTCGAGGCCGGTCTTGCCGTCGGCGGCCTCGCGCACCTCGTACCCCTCGTCCTCCAGCGCCATCGTGAGGGCAAGGCGGATCGAGTCGTCGTCCTCGATGAACAGCAGCGAAGTCACCTGTGGATCATGCCTCAGTCCCGATCGTCCACGGATTCTGTTACACAAATCGCGCACAAGGCGATCGGTGCTGTCACAAACCCCGATGAATATGGCACCTGTTCACGCTGCCTAGGTGGGGTACCAACCTCCCCCTGGTGCCCCACCTGCAGCGGTGACCGCCGGGCGGCGATTTCGACATCGACTCAGCCAGTTCCCCCAGGAGGTCCCCCGAATGCTCTCGCCGATCCTCATCGCATCGACCGATTCGTCCCGCCAGCTGCTGGTGATGACGGTGGAAGGTCCCCTGGTCGCCCCCGATCACGTCGAAGCGCTCCGACTTGTGCTTCCCGCGGTCCCCTCGGGTCACAGTCTCATCGTCGATCTCACCGGCGCCACCGCGTTCAGCGAATCGGCGCTGGCCACGCTGCGATCCGTCGCCCACGAGGCGATCGACATCGGCCAGACGATGGTGGTGGTGTGTGGCGACCTCGACCGGCGCACCGACTTGGTGCTCGCCGATCTCGACACGCTGGTACCGGTGGTGGAAGCGGTGGAGCAGGCGCTGCCACTCACCCGCGCCGCAGCCTGAAGACTCGGGCGGCTTCGGCCTCACGTCCCGCCCGACCGCCAGCGACGACGAACCCTCGCGCTGCCGGTCGAGTCAACGGGGCTGCTGCGCTGCCCGATGAGCCGCTGTTCGGCCACACTAGGGAGGTGATCGACGTCGCGACCCCGCCCCGGCGCACCCTGCGTCTGCGCACGCGGGTCACGCTGTTCTTCAGCGTCGCCACCCTCGCGGCCAGCCTCGCCCTGGCCGTGGTCACCTATGCCGTCGCCCGCAACTACTTGATCGACCAGCGCACGAGCGTCGCCCGCACGCAGAGCTTCTCGAACGCGAACGCGATCCGCGGCGAGATGCGGGCGCCCGAGTCGGCCAATCTGCGTACGTTCATCACCCAGCTCCCCGAGCCCGGCGGATTCTCCATCCTGATGTCGGGCGAACGCTCGTTCTTCTCCGACGAGCGGTTTCCGGACGAAGTGCTGCCCGACGATCTGGTGACCAATGTGAAGGCGGGCAACTACGGATTGCAACCGTTCGAGGCGAACGGCGAACCGTTTCTCGGTGCCGGCATCTACATCGCCGAGTTCGACACCCTCTACTTCGAGGGTTTTCCGCTCGAAACCACCGATCGCACGCTCGGGGCGATCGCGACCGCCTTGCTGGTCGGCGCGGCGGTGACCGCGTTGATCGCCGGATTCATCGGCTGGTGGACGAACCGCCGGCTGCTCCGTCCGCTCACGCGCGTGGCCCGCGCTGCAGGCGAGATCGCGAGCGGCGGCCTCGACGCGCGTATGGCGCCCGAGGCCGACCCCGACCTGGCCAAGCTGGCGACGTCGTTCAACGAGATGGCCGATGCGGTGCAGACCCGACTGGAGCGGGAGGCCCGCTTCGCGAGCGACGTCAGCCACGAGCTGCGCTCCCCGATCACGGCCTTGTCGGCGGCGGTGGAAGTGCTCGACGGGCGGCGAGCCGATCTTCCCGAACGTACGCAACAAGCGCTCGACGTGGTGGTCACCCAGGTCCGTCGATTCGACCAGATGGTGATGGATCTGCTCGAACTCTCGCGCATCGACGCAGGGTCCACCGAGCTGCATCGGGAAGGGGTGGCGATCGAAGAGCTCGTCACTCGCATCGCCCACCGCTACGGGTTCAGCGAGGTGCCGATCGAGATCGGTCGCAAAGTGCCCACGACCGTGCAGCTCGACAAGCTCCGCTTCGAACGGATCCTGGCCAACCTGCTCGACAACGCCAACCAGCACGGTGGCGCACCCACCCGCGTCAGCATCGAACCGCGCGGTCGCCACGGCATCGTCCTCGCGGTCGAGGACCACGGACCCGGGGTGGCGCGCGGTGAGCGTTCACGGATCTTCGAGCGCTTCGCCCGCGGCAGCGCGGCGCGCCACAAGGTGGGCACGGGCCTCGGCCTGTCGCTGGTCGCCGAGCACGCTCACGCTCACGGCGGCGAGGCCTGGGTGGAGGACCGCCCTGGCGGAGGCGCCCGATTCGTCGTCACGTTGAACGAGGTGGCCTGATGAGGGGCTCGAGGCGAATCGCGATCCTCACCGTCCTGCCGATCGTGGTGATCGCGTGCGGGTTGCCCCAGTCGAGCGAGTTCGAGCCGATGAGCGGCGACGTGCAGTTCGGTCTCGACGCGACCACCACCACGTCCACGAGCAGCATCCCGCCGACGACCATCGACGCGACCAGCACGACCCTCGACCAGACCACCACCACCGAGATCCCGACCGAACTGGTGAAGCTCTACTTCGTTGCCGGCAGCCAGCTCAACCCGGCCTCGATCGCGTTGTCCACCCCCGTGCAACCGGTACAGGCGTTGGCCGCGCTGATCGACGGACCCAGGAGCGACATCGGGGTCGGCCTGCGCACCACGATCCCGCCGCGGGCGGCGATCACGGTGACGAAGGAACGTGGCACGGCGACCATCGATCTCCCGGCGGGCATCTTCGACACGATGCCGCCTCGCGACCAGGTGCTCTTCTTCGCCCAACTGGTGCTCACCATCGGTCAGTTGAGCGGCATCGGGCCCGTGTTGTTCACCCTCGATGGCCAACCGACCCGCGCGCCACGCGGCGTCGACGGTTCCACCGCCGACCCAGGCGAGCCGGTCACCGTGGACGACTACCTGAACCTGCTTGCCGGGGCGCCCGCAACCACCTCGACCACGACGACGGCCCCGACCGAGGTACCACCACCCGGCGAGGTCGGGTCGGCCACCTCCGTCTCCGGTTGAGCTCAGGCTCGGATAGCGTCGGACCCCTCATGTCGACCGACGATTCCCCCGAGCTCACCACTGCTGAACCGACACCGTCCGAGCTCGGCGACCACAGCCACGACGAGGGGCAAGACGAGGGGCAAGACGAGGGGCAAGACGAGAGCCACGACGAGAGCCACGACGAGAGCAGCGACGAGGGGCAAGACGAGAGCCACGACGAGAGCCACGACCACACGCTCGGGTACCAACTCGGCCAGCAGGCGAGCGACATGCACAGCGGGTTCATTGCCATCGTCGGGCGGCCGAACGTGGGCAAGAGCACGCTGGTGAACGCGTTGTGCGGCAGCAAGGTCAGCATCGTCAGCGACAAGCCCCAGACCACGCGCACCCGCGTCCGCGGTGTGCTCACGCGCCCTGGCACGCAGCTGGTGTTCGTCGACACCCCCGGCCTTCACAAGGCGGTCACTGCGCTGGGAGAACGCGTGAATGCGACCGCGCTCGACAGCATGAGCGAGGTCGACGTGGTGATGTTGGTGATCGACGGCACCGCAGGGTTCGGCAAAGGCGATGAATGGGTGGCCTCGCGATGCGACATCAGCAAGGCCGTGATCGTGCTGAACAAGATCGACCAGCTGTCGAAGAACATGATCGCCGTGCAACTCAACGCGGTCTCCAAGCTCGGAGCGGCCGCCTACTTCCCGGTGTCCGCACGCACCGGCGACGGCGTTCGCGAACTGGTCGACCATCTCCGGAAGCTGATGCCCGAGGGGCCCATGTACTTCCCCGACGACACCGTGCGCGACCTTCCCGAGGCCGAGTGGGTGGCCGAGCTGGTGCGCGAACAGTTGCTCGCCGTCACTCGCGACGAGCTGCCGTACTCGATCGCCACACGCGTGACCGAGTGGGAGTGGCCTCGCATCCGTTGCGAGATCATCGTCGAGCGCGACAGCCAGAAGGGCATGGTCATCGGCAAGAAGGGGGCCGTGCTCAAAGAAGTCGGCACCCTCGTTCGCAAGCAGCTGCCCGAAGGTGTGTACATCGAGCTGTTCGTGAAGGTCGACAAGGACTGGCAGCGCCGCCCCGACCGCGTCGCACGATTGGGTTACTAGGTCGCTTCTACACCTTGCTGTCGCGGCCGGCCCAGAACGGGGCGCGCAGCTCGCGCTTCAGGACCTTGCCGCTGCCGGTCTTGGGGAGCTCGTCGATGAAGGTCACGGCACGGGGAACCTTGTAGCTGGCCAGGTGCTCGCGGGCGAACGCCATCACCTCGTCGCCGTGCAACGAGCCACCCTCGCGCACCACCACGACGGCATGGACGGTCTCGCCCCATTCGTCGCTCGGTGTTCCGAACACCGCCACCTCGAGCACATCGGGATGATGCTCGAGCGCAGCTTCGATCTCGGCCGGATAGATGTTCATACCGCCGGAGATGATCATGTCCTTCTTGCGATCGCAGATGTAGATGTAGCCCTCGTCGTCGCGGTAGGCGATGTCGCCCACGGTCTGGTAGCCGTGCTTGCTGTCGGCGAGGAACTTGTCGTGCTGCTTGTAGTAGTCGGCGAACACACTCGGGCTCTTGACGAACAGCTCGCCGGTGTGCTGGGGGCCGACACCGACGACCTCGTTGCCGTCGTCGTCGAACAGCTTCACTTCCACCATCGGCGCCGGCAGGCCGCACGAGCCCGGCTTGCGCAGCTGGTCCTCGGGGCGCAGGATGCAGTTCACGCCCAGCTCGGTGCTGCCGTAGATCTCGAACAGGGAGTCGCCCGGGAAGTAAGCGAGGTACATCTGCTTCAACGCGAAGCTCCACGGCGCGGCGTTGGCGATCATCCGCCTCATCGAGCTGACGTCGTAGCTCGCCTTCACGTCCTCGGGAAGATTGCAGATCATCCGGATCGGGGTGGGGGCGCTGAAGGTCGACGTGACCCTGTACTTCTGGACCAGACGGAGCCAATCCTCGGCGTTGAACTTTCGCTGAAGAACCACGGTCTGGCCGAGCGCCTGAGCGATCCCCATGAACCCGCCGGGACCCGAGTGATACAGAGGCCCGGTCGGGATGTACACGTCGTCCGGCGTGTAGCCGATGTGGCCGATCATGGCGGCTGCTTGCGCAGCACCCGAGGTCCCCGTCCGCAGCGCACCCTTTGGCTTGCCGGTCGTGCCGCTCGTGTAGATCATGGTCGACCCCGCCTCGGTGCCCTCGGGCACCTGGGGATCGGCGTCGGACGCTGCTGCGATCAGGGCATCGACGTCGATCATCCCCGATGGCGTCTGCCCGTCGAAGACCAGGTAGTGCTCCACCTTCGGCAGGTCGCCGCGGATGCGGTCGAACATCGGAGCGAACTCGGCATCGACGTACACGATCGTCGTGTCGCTGTGATCGGTGACGTAGGCGGCCTCCTCGTCGCTCAACCGGTAGTTGAGCGGCACGGCGGTCACCCCCAACTTGCGCGCTGCATTCACCATCTGCACGAGCCCGATCGAGTTCTGCCCGCACCACACCACCTTCGAGTCACCGGGTCGCACGCCCAGGTCGAGCAGCACGTTCGCCAGCCGGTTCGACACCGACTCCAATTCGGCGAAGGTCATCTGGTGGAGCGTGCCGTCCGGGCGGTCGTCGACCACCGCGAGCTTGGTCCCCTGTGTCAGTGCGTATGCGCTCAGAAAGTCCCCCATGAGCACACTTCGTAGCAGGCGCGCCGACCGCTTCGTGACGCGAAGCGGGTAGGTCAAGGCTCGTACGAGATCCATCTGCTTCACCGTAGGCGACGACGACCTGCCAAGCTTCCGCCATGGCAGCACGCATCATCAACGGCACGGCAGAACTCAAGGCTCTGGTCGGAGAGCACCTCGGCTACAGCGAATGGATGGAGATCACCCAAGAACGGGTGAACCAGTTCGCCGACGCCACGGGCGACCACCAGTGGATCCACATCGACGTCGAACGATCGAAGGCCGAGAGTCCGTTCGGCGGCCCGATCGCCCATGGCTACCTCACCCTCTCGCTCGGACCCGTGTTGATGCCACAGGTCGTGATGACCACCGGATTCCGTATGGGCGTCAACTACGGCGCGAACAAGGTGCGCTTCATGTCGCCTGTTCCGGTCGGCGCCAAGCTCCGCCTCGGCGTCACGCTGATGACGGTCGAGGACATCGCTGGCGGTGTTCAGGTCACCTACGGGTTCACCTTCGAGTGCGAAGGCGCGGCCAAGCCGAGTTGCGTCGCAGAGGTGATCTTCCGCTCGTACGAGTGAGCCGTCGGGGGACACGATCCATGCCCCTCCCTCCAATCGTCACATGATCGGCATCGCCGACGACACCGGATGAGTTCTCGAGAGCGACGAGATCTCATCCGGTGTCGTCGCGTTCGGGACCGGGTCTGACGAATGATCACCATTTGTATCAATGTGCTGTTACATTGATACAATGTTCGAGGG
>JAYUSX010000001.1:0-6472 GCA_043755475.1 Actinomycetota bacterium | reverse complement strand
TGCGGCGATGACGCCGCCGGCGAGAAGGCCGGTGACGCCGATCACGGCGAGTGCGGTGAGCCATCGCGAGCGGGGCGGTTCGTCGCCGAAGTCGTCGGTGTCGTCACCGTCGAAGCCCACGAAGTCGGGCGTGTCGGACTCGCCGAACGCACCGTTGCGAGGCGGCAGGAACTCGATCATGACCCCGACTGCACCGGCCCTGGTGAAGGGGCGCCCCAACGGTCGAGCCACTGCACCTCATATGGCAGGGAGGGGTTCAACTCGACGACGAGCGCGTGCAGTGCTGTGTCGCCGACGGGCACCAGCGGCACGTCGTTCGGTTCGAGCCCGGGCTGTGTGATGATCACGCGTCGACCCGGGTCCGGCCACGTGTTGGTGGCGACGAGGAACGCCCGGTCGATCGAACGGTAGATCGTCAGGCGCGGCCCCAGCTGCTGCTCGAGGCTCTCGCTCACGTAGAAGTTCGGACCGAAGATGTTCAGCTGGAACGAATCCCGCCAGCCGTAGACCTGTGCCTGCCAATCGCCGAGCGGCGATCCACCGATCTGGACGTCCACCTGCGGCCCGGCCTGCAGCCCGTCCCCGAGGTCGAGGGTGCCGATGATCGCCGACTCCCATTCTTCCGGCGTCGCGAGTTCGAGCTGGGCTGCGAAGGCGAGCAGGTCGTCGACATCGATCTGCCCGATGACCGTGACCATCCGGCTGTCGGGCAATGCGAACCTGACGACGTTGACCCCGATCAAGACGTCGCTTCGGTCGACCGCGACGGAATCGAACCGCTCCGACAAGGCGAACAAGCCAGTTAATCCGGGGAGCGACAGCGTGGATGCCTCGACGCGCGACAGACCGATCAAACCGTCGAGCAACACCGACGTCGGGTCGGCAGGATTCACCGAGACTTGGATCCCGATACCGATACCGGACTCGTCGGTGAAGCCGCTCATCGCCTCGGGTGTGGAGTAGGAGAAGCCGCCCGGGATCCACGCCACGTTGTCGCTCGCTCGCAGCTCGAGCCCGTCGAAGGGCCCGCCGGGAGCGAGCAGATCCCCCACATCGATCGCTGAGGCGTCGACGCGCACCGTCGATGCGATGCGGATGAGCTCGGGGAGCCCGAGGCCGAATCCGGACACCGAGAATGGCGCGCCGTCGCCTGTGGGCGGCTCGACCTCGATCTGCACCACGCCGTCTGGGTGCTCGATGACGAGCGCCGGCCGGGTGCCTGCGTCGACCCGAACCGCGTCTCGGCGCAACCACTCGTTGCCGCCCGTCTCGAGCGCGTCGATGACGATCCAGCGGCCGGTGGCCCTCGACGCGTCGGGCGACATCCAGACCTCGATCGGATCGCCGGACCTGGTGGGTTCGGACTGGTCGACGAACGACTGGGCCCAGCCCAGCACGTATCGCGTGGGTCCAGCGGGGAGCATGCCGGGGATGTCGGCCGAGATGCCGGACGGGAGGCCGGACGGGAGGCTCGGTTCTGTGGTGGTGGTCGTGCGCGGTGCTGTGGTGGGTGGCGTGGTGGTGGTGGGTGTCGTGGTGGTCGTTGGTGTGGCTGCCGGGTCGTTGTCCCAGGGGGCTGCGGCGATGACGCCGCCGGCGAGCAGGCCGGTGACGCCGACGACGGCGAGTGCGGTGAGCCATCGCGAGCGGGGCGGCTCGTCGCCGAAGTCGTCGGTGTCGTCACCGTCGAAGCCCACGAAGTCGGGCGTGTCGGACTCGCCGAACGCACCGTCGCGAGGTGGCAGGAACTCGATCACGGGGCGGCACCCCTGGGTCCTGGCAGGGGCAGTCCGTCGCCATCGAGCCATTGCACCGCGTACGGCAACGTGGCGTCCACCTCGAGCACGGCAACGAACACCCCGGATCGATCGACTTCGATCAGTGGCACGATGATCGCGTCGCGACCCTGTTGATTCACGACGATCGAGCGAGCCGAGTCGAGTCCGGTGGCGGTCGCCCGGAGGAGCGTACGCCGTATGGTCCGGTACTCGACGAGCTCGGGTTCCGGGCCTGGGGTGAGGGCCTGCGACAGGCCGGTGGCATCATCGGCGGCGATCTCGAATCGTCCGCGGAACAGCGACGCCTGCCAGCCGTCGACAGGATCGCCGGGAAACACCACCGGCACCGACTCGTCAGCTCGGGACGTGCCGATGCTGACGCCGTTCGACGTGTCGAGCAGCAACGCCCTCCACGTCTCGTCGGTGGCCGGCTGGGCGCGGCCCACGATCGAGAGCAACACGTGCACCTCCACGTCTCCGGTGACCATCAGGATCGTTCCGTCGCCGAGCCGCATGCGGGCGATCGGCCGATCACTTCCCGAGGTGCTGATCCGAACGCCGACCGGCCGGCCACTGCGGATCAGTCGATCGATTGCGGCTGCGTCGTCGCGTCTGTAGTCGGCCTCCGTCAGGGGCCGCGACAGCACGAGGTCGTTGATCAGCTGTTCGTCGCGGCCGGTGGGCAGCACCATGAACCGCACCCACACGTTCCGCGACGGATCGAGATACGTCGTCCACGACATTGCGGTGCCGATCTGCGCTGCTTCGACGGAGACCTCCACTTCTCCATCGACCGCTCTGATCAACTCGGAGAAGGGGCCATCGTCGGCCGCGTCGAGTCCGTGGTAGTCGAAGGCGCCTCGTTCGGTCGGGTCGACCGTGAGCGTGGCCGCGACGGCGATCAGATCGGACAGTGCCACGCCTCCGCTGGTGACGACGAACCCCGCGCCGTCGGTGGCCACCTGGATCTCGATGACGCCGTCGGGCGCCGTCCACACGAGCGCGGGCCGGTCGCCGGCCACGATGCTCACCGCGCCTTCTCGGATCGTCTCGGCAGCGAACAGCACTCGGGCGTCGATCGCGATGAAGGCACCCGTCGTTCGCGAGGCGACGGCGTTCAACCACAGGTCGAAGCCGTCGCCGGGCCCGACGTACGAGCCGTTCGAGCCGGCGTCGATGGCGATGAACCGGCCGGGGTCGTCCAACACCCATCCCGTCGGCGTCGTGACCGTCCCTGCGGGCAGTCCCCGTTCGGGCGAGGGTGCCACCCGGACACGTCCGTCCACGCCGGTGATCGCCCCGTCAGTCGGGTCGTCGGCCGCGGTCGACAGTGTGGAGTCGGGAGCTGTCGAGGTGCCGTCCTCCCACGGCGCTGCCGCCAACAGCCCGCCCGCGAACACGC
Organism: Actinomycetota bacterium; assembly: GCA_043755475.1. Lineage (GTDB taxonomy): Bacteria > Actinomycetota > Acidimicrobiia > Acidimicrobiales > Ilumatobacteraceae > VFMC01. Next base: position 3,292 of record JAYUSX010000001.1, on the reverse strand, counting down.
CGGTGAGCGCGACGACAGCGAGCGCCCTGAGCCAACGTGAGGGGGGTGGGTTCTCATCGAAGGAGTCGACGTCGAAGCCGACGACGTCACCGTTGTCGGCCTCGCCGAACGCACCGTCACGGGGGGCGAGGAACTCGATCACCCGTCGAGGCCCGATCCGGGGGCAGACCGGTTCTCCGGCTCGGGGTCCCACGGTGCGAATCGATGCACGACCGTTCCGTCGGCGGCGGTCACGTCGACGGTGAAGGCGAGCGTGGATTCGATCGGGGACCCGAGTGTCGACTCGATGGGCATCACACCCATCAACGACGCCTGATCGGCGGGATCCGTTGCGGCCAATGTCATCTGGGTGGACGAGCCGTCGATCGTCGTGATCACGGCAGCTGCGCCGGCGACGTCGGTGTGCACCGCCAGCAAGGTCACCCCACCCACCGTCACGGGCATCGCCGTGGTCGGTGGTGGCCTCGGCGTGCTGAACGTGCTGCCGCCGACTCGAACCTCCCACTCGCCGGACGAATGCCAGTACGTGACCGACCAGGTCGTGCCGTCGGCCAGGACGCCGGCGCCGACGGTGATCTCCGGCGGCGTTCGTGGCGACGGCTCGTCCGCACGCGGGTCGGTGTCCAGGCTCCTCTCGGCAGCGGCCCAATCCTCCGCCGACGCCAGGTTCACGTGGGGGAGCATCTGCAGAAGATCGCCGAGGTCGCCGGTGGTGAGCAGCGACAGTTCTGTCTCGCCGTCGAGCCAACGGGCGACGGTGAGGTCGAGATCGTCGAGGGTGCGATGGCCCACGACGAGGTTGTGGCCTGCGAAATCACCCTTCGGCCCCCATCCGTCGGCCAACGGCACCGAGGTGAACGCCAACGACATCAGGGTCGTGATGTCACCCCTGCTGGATGTGAGATCCGGGGTCTGCTCCTGGACGAGGGTGAGGTCGAGAGGACCGGGCCCCGAGTACAACGCCATCGTGCGTCGGGTGCCGCCGAGGATCGCGCTCGTGGTGAGGTCGACGTCGGTGGGTGCCGCGGCGATGCGATCGAGCCCGTCCAGCAGTTCGGGCCGGTTGAACTCGGGACGATCGTCGACCATCTGTGGCCGATCGTCGATGATCGAGATCGAGTCGGCCAACGCGATCATCGCATCGAGGCCGATGCCGTACGCATCGATGGTGACGAGTCGAGAATTGTCCGTCTGCCCCGCATCGAAGCTGAGCGACACGACGCCGTCCGCGGCAACACGCGCGTGTCCGGGCCGGCCCGCGACGTCGACCGTGAACCACAGCTCCGGTCGGCGAGAAGCGAACGCCACGAAGGGCTGCAACGTCAGTGAGAACCATCGACCTGAGACGCGTGTCGCTCCCGGCGACGCCCAGACCTCTCCCCAGCCCGACTCGTCGGGCCGTAGGTTGACGGACCGAGCGAGGGATGTCGGGCGCATGCCGAGCGGGACCGGATCGAGCACCCACCCGGTGCGCGAGGGGTCGACCGGTGCATCGGGGGTCGCAGCGAGCGTCGTCGGGTTCGAAGCGGTCTGATCGGCCACCGTCGGCGGCGTGACCGCAGCGTCGTCTTCCGTCCATGGAGCGGCGGCGACCACGCCGCTCACCACGAGCCCGGTGACCGCGATCCCGGTGAGGATCGACAGCCAGCGTGTTCGAGGCGAGCGTTCGGGCTGGTCATCCCACAAGTCACCGTCGAAGCCGACGAACGTCGTGCCGGCGCCGCTGCCTCCGACCGAACCACCCTCGGCCGGGCCGAACGCGCGCTCGTCGGGCACGAGGAACTCGATGAGGCCCGGCTCTGACGGCACCCGACCATTGTTCCACCCGCTTCGCCCCGAGGGAACCCGAGCCGAGCATTAGCACTCTCACCTCCCGGTTGCTAACGGGGGTATCGGGCGCGTAACCTTGGCACTCGCGATGGTCGAGTGCTAATCGGCCGTCCACCGATCCATATCAGCAACGTGTTCAGCCAATGGAGGCCTGCACCATGTCACTCAAGCCGCTTGACGATCGCATCGTCGTGAAGCCCAACGAGGCCGAGCAGACCACTGCGTCCGGTCTGGTGATCCCCGACACCGCCAAGGAAAAGCCCCAGCAGGGCTCCGTCATCGCCGTCGGCCCGGGCCGCTGGAGCGATGACAAGGGCACCCACACCCCGCTCACCGTCAAGGTCGGCGACACCGTCCTGTACTCGAAGTACGGCGGCACGGAGGTCACCATCGACGGTCAGGATCTGCTGATCCTCACCAGCCGTGACGTCCTCGCGATCGTCGAGAAGTGAGCTGACACCACATGGCGAAGCAACTCAAGTTCGATGACGAGGCGCGTCGCGCCCTCGAAGCCGGCGTGAACAAGTTGGCCGACACGGTCAAGGTCACGCTCGGGCCGAAGGGCCGCAACGTCGTACTCGACAAGAAGTTCGGCGCCCCCACCATCACCAACGACGGCGTGTCCATCGCAAAGGAGATCGAACTCGACGATCCCTTCGAGAACATGGGCGCCCAGCTGGTGAAGGAAGTCGCCACCAAGACCAACGACGTCGCGGGCGACGGCACCACCACCGCCACCGTGCTCGCACAGGCGCTGGTGCACCTCGGCCTGCGCAACGTGGCCGCCGGCGCCAACCCGATGGGCCTGAAGAAGGGCATCGAGAAGGCCGTTGCGGTCGCCGTCGAGTCGATCAAGTCGCAGGCCCGCGAGGTCGACGACAAGAGCGACATCGCTGCCGTCGCGACCATCTCGGCCGCCGATGCGTCCGTCGGCGAGGTCATCGCCAACGCGATCGACAAGGTCGGCAAGGACGGCGTCGTCACCGTGGAGGAGAGCAACACCTTCGGGACCGAGCTCGAGTTCACCGAGGGCATGCAGTTCGACAAGGGCTACCTGTCGCCGTACTTCGTCACCGACGCCGAGCGCCAGGAAGTCGTTCTGGAAGACCCGTACATCTTGCTGCACGCCGGCAAGATCTCGACCGTCCAGGCGATGCTGCCCACGCTCGAAACCGTCATGAAGACCGGTCGCGCGCTCGTGATCGTCGCCGAGGACATCGAGGGTGAAGCCCTTGCCACACTCGTGGTGAACAAGATCCGCGGCACGTTCAGCTCCGCAGCGGTCAAGGCGCCGGGCTTCGGTGATCGTCGCAAGGCGATGCTGCAGGACATGGCCGTGCTCACCGGTGGTCAGGTCATCAGCGAAGAGGTCGGTCTGAAGCTCGAGAACGTCACTCTCGATCTGATGGGCCGTGCCAAGCGCGTCATCATCACCAAGGACAACACCACCATCGTCGATGGT